>JAHFRS010000182.1 GCA_023266155.1 archaeon | reverse complement strand
CCTTTGCTGATCATTTCAGCATATTTATCAAACATTCCCATATTGATGCCCTTAATCAACGTGAGTCTGATACAGGTTCGGTGTTTTTTCTGTGCAAGATAGTCTAAACTTGTATTCAATCTTTCCCAATAATCGACAAACAGAGGAACATCCACCTCTTTGAGCAATTTTTGTTCTGGCGCATCTAAACTGATGTACAATTGAGTTACAGGCTGTAAATCTCTGATTTGATCTGGATATTGTGCATTGGTAACCATAAACGTGGAAATGCCTTCTTGATTAAATTTATTCAACAGTTGATTGATCTTTGGATACGTGATCGGCTCACCAGTTAATGATAAGGCAACATGCTTAATCTGTTTTGAACGGGCATACGCTGTTTTATTGGCAGTAGGGCTTCCGCCAAAGCCGATGAGCAATTTATGATGCGCTTCAACACTCTTTTGGAAGACAAATTCAGGCTCGTCAACATCCCATTTCCATTCTTTGCCGACGGGAGCTTTATAGCCACGCCAGCAGAATGTACAGCGATTAGCACAGCTGATAGATGTGGTCATCTGCATACATTGATTACTCATGATGCCGTAGAATTTTAATTTGTAGCAGCCGCCTTCTCCACGGATCATGTTTTTGGTCCAGCCGCAGGTTTTAACCGCGCTATGGCTGCCGACAATACGATATTGCTGTTTCTCCAGTTCAGCGCTCGCGGCGGGGGTGAGTTGTTGCATGGATTAAAAAATAAGACTCTGTTTAAAATGGTTTTGGAAATATGGACGTATTAAGTCTGCTAGGAAATTTGCTGGCTTGGCCAAGACGTGCGCTGAGAACTATGATTTGTCAGATGAATGGACAGAAAAAGAGACAGATTTGGATAAAGCGTTTAAGATCGTGTTTGGGCTGACGAGAGAGAAAGGGTAATATCCTGCTGATTATTGTACGGAAAATATCTCTGTTTTGCTACCAAAAAGCTTTTATAGTATAGTTACTTAATAGGTAACTATGACTGAAGAAATACCCGGATATGCTTTGAGAGCCTATGCTTTGTTTTACACCAAATACGGCTCCCGAGAACCTTTCACCCAGACCGCGTTAGATTGGATTACCGGCACGAGCATGAAAAAGAAAATATTTTCCTTGTTATTGAAGACAGGCTGGATTCAAAAAAAAGATCGAAACCATTATCTCTGCATCACTCCTGAGAAAGCTATTCAAGGCTTGTTAGAATTTAAAGTTCCCACGATTATCACAAAAGCACAAAAACCGTATGCTTTCACAGGATTATCAGCGATCGAAATCTGGTCGGATTATGTGTATGTGCAGCGTAGCCGGGAACGATCGCCTTACTTCATAGAAGTCTTACGGAAAGATGTTCCGCATTGGAAAAAATTCTTTCAACAGCATTCCATTCCCGTTTATGTAGAGACTGGATCTACCATCGGAGAATATATCATCTTGATTCCGGTACAGAAAATAGCTTTGGTGCAGAAAGAGACCGGATCGGTTGTACCGTTAAAAAAAACGATGGCCATGGCTAAGGAAAATGAAATGTATGCATATGCGTACCAGTATATGAGAAAAAAATATGGAATTACTGCAACGTCGGGAACAGGAAATCTTTGAAACGCTGAAGAAAATTCAGCAGTACTCCTTTGTGGTCATTGGGGGCTATGCAGTCAATGCCTACACCTTGCCGCGATTTTCCACCGATTGTGATATCGTTATTAAAGATGACCTTGAAAAGGCGAAGATTGAAGAAGAGTTAAGGCAATCAGGATATGTCAAAGAGATTCATCCTCAGGTGAATTTCCCCTATCAGGGCACTTTTGCCCGCTATGTGAAAGAACTTTCATCACAATTTAAGGTCAGTATGGATCTATTAATTAAAGAAGTTGTTGACCGTCGAAGTCAGGCTCGCTTTACGGTAGAATGGGTCTTTGAACAGGCTCAGCGAAGACTGCTTAAAGGAAAAACGATTACGGAAACCCTCAAAGTTTTGATTATCAATCCTGAAGCCCTGTTGGTCATGAAGTTTATCAGTTGCAGAAATACGGATATCAGGGATATTTTCATGCTGGCCCCCCTCATGAAAGAAGTATCGTGGATTCAGGATGAAATATCAAAACAACTTGATTTTCAGAAGAACTTTCTCGTCATCAAAGAAAAAATAACTTCTCCGGAATTTAAAAATAATCTTCAGGGAGTGCAGGGCTACATTGATCAAAAAACATTTGAAAAACATCAACAGGCCGTATTGGAATTAGAAAAACGTGCTGAAACAGGATAAACAGAAGATTTCTCTCTGCGTTGAAGAAATAAAAGATGTTTTAATTCATTTTCCGCAATAGCGTCCCCGTCGGCAATCCGTAGAGAAACAGCGTGGATGCCAGCAACAGTTGACTCATTGGCAGCATAAAATAAGCTATTGCAAAAATCACATACAGTAAAAGAGAAAACCATTCGCCCCCCCTTTTCCAATCAAGAGAAAGATAGACGAAAGTAACAATGGCAAACACCCCGCCAAACATAAATTTACTCGCGATCCAGGCATAATACATCACTACCCCCGCAGCGATCACCACCAATATTCTTC
>JAHFRS010000181.1 GCA_023266155.1 archaeon | reverse complement strand
AAGGGTTGTTTTTCTACTTTCTGTTCCAAATTGTCAGGAGGGAGTTTATATTCGTTATAAATTTTCATAAGCAGAGGAAAACCGGCTGATTTTAAAGCTTTTCGTAACTTTTTAGTAAAATTCGAATTAAAGACCGAGCCGAATTGACAGCAGAAATTTCACCCTTCCATCACCGTCTGCAATTTACGCCGGGGCAATCCGGATTCCTGAAACCGCCGCTGCAGGCTAAGGTAGGGAGAAATCTCCCGTTTGAGCTTTTCATGCTCTTTCAATCCCTTAGTGGTGAACGTGATCATCCGCCGCACATAGCCGATCAGCCGCTTCTTTTCCAATGATTCCAGGTTTTTGTACAAAGCCCGCTCCTGCTTGGAGACAATGCCCGACGTTATCAGCAGTTCAATGAACGCTATCTTCGATGTTCGCACTCGTACCGGCTTTTCCACCAGTAGCTGGTTGATCGAGTCATAGAACTGGCCCAAAGAGTAAAGAATCAGCCGTTCAACGTTGGTGAGGGGCATAGGGGAAAGGATGTTCGGGAAGTATAAAAATCTTTAGAGGGGAAAAAGGTAAATTGTGGGTAGGGCAAAAACACGCTACAAGAAAATCTACCTGGTATGCGCATGATAATAATGCTTCCCCCGCTCCAAGAACTGGTGGCCGATCTTTTTCGGCTTAAAATATTTTTTTGTAAATTCAATAACTTTCTTCTGGTTAAATTTCCCGCAGCTGTAGACATCAATGGAAATAAAATTATGCCGCGAAAGAGTATGAATGACAATGGACGATTCCACTAAAGGCACCCAGCCACTCAAACCGGCTTTATCCGGGTACAATTTCCGATCGGTACGGAAGATGGTGGGCGGCTCCTGTTTCTTCATCCCGACGAAATCAACCAGTTTGCTAAGATAGCTGTAACAATGGTCTAAATTGCCGCAGACACCGGGCTGGCAGCCGTAACAATCAAGAAGGAGTTCATGGCCAAAGACGGATTTTTTCGGTTTCATGCTTGGATTTCTAACCCATGTTTACTCTTGGGGGTGAGGGTAACCTCCACCCCTTTCTTTAGACTGAGGAAAGAGGCAAGATCCTTTGGAATTCGTATCGCCATACTGTTTCCTACTTCTGCCACTGTGGTCTTTTTTGCTAATCCAAACAACCCTAACTGTTTAGATTTCTGCTGGATTTCCTCTGCAGTATGTTCATCAAAATAGGATTCTCCGCATTTCTCACACGCTTCTGCCTTAAATTTACCAAAAGGGATCTCTAACTCTTTATAATCCACCTGTTTCTGAACGGTTTTCCCGCCACAAAGTACGCATTTCATCATTCCCTCCCAGCTCGATAGACGGTGATAATCACCATATTTTTTTCTTCTTTCATGAAGACCACCTCAGATCCGGCCATCTGCGCATGCCATTTATCGGTCTTTTCTTCTTTCCACTTCATTCCCCGAATGATAACCTGTTGAACCTCTCTTTTGTCCAGCCCTAAACCGTCCATCTTTTCCAAGGCATGGTTGGTAAAATAAAACACCTGTGATCACCAGGATATCCGTAAATATCCCTGTATATATAAAGATTTCGCCTGAGTGGTTGTCAAAAAAAGAAATGCTTAAAAACAGCAAGGCTTTCATCCCCTCAAATATGATACAACATAAAAAAAACAGGTGATCTTCCATGAAATTAGTTCTGACTAAAAAACCAAAAAATGTGACGATTATCGAAGGCTTTCCCGGCTTTGGCTTGATTGGCACGATTGCCACCGAATTTTTGATGGAGCATTTAAAGACGGAAAAAATCGGGATTATCGAGATGGACGAAGTCCCGGCCATGATTGCGATTCATCAGAATAAGGTGATTGAGCCGATTTCCCTGCATTATGACAAAGATTATAACCTCGTTCTGGTGCATGCGATCAACGTCGGTAAAGACCTGGCCTGGAAATTGGCGGACGTGATGGGGGAATTGGCCAAAACGTTAAGTGCCAAGGAAATCATCTCACTGGAAGGTGTCGGCTCGCCCAATCCCGAGACTGGAAGGGTCTTTTACTATGCCAACCATGACGGAAAATTGAACAAGAAACTGGATGCGGTGGCCAAGCCCCTGATGGAAGGCATTATCGTCGGTGTTACCGGGGCTTTACTGGCCAAAGATGTTGGCGTTCCGATAACCGCACTCTTTGCCGAAGCACGAAGCAATCTGCCGGACAGCAAGGCTGCCGCGGAAATCATCAAGGTGCTGGATGCCTATACTGGGTTAAAAGTTGATCCCAAACCGCTCTATAAGCAGGCTGAGATGTTTGAAGAGAAATTGAAAGGCATTTTGCAGAAAAGCAAGGAAGCGGAAGAGCTGCATGATGAGAAGAAGCTGAGCTATGTTGGGTAAAGTTTCCAGGATTCCAGAAAGTTTTACGCTATTGTGTCAAAAATAGGGCTGGCGGACCACCGGTCAGAGACCGGTGGCATGCTCGCTTCGCTCACCGCCAGCCCTATTTTTGAGCACACCGAAATTCCACGAATCGATAAGTGGTTTACGGAGTAAACCACCATTCAGAGAATGGTGGAATTTCGTGTGTTTCCATATTTATGGAAAGTTTAGTGTTCAC
>JAHFRS010000002.1 GCA_023266155.1 archaeon | reverse complement strand
TTCCATCGATAAAGGTATCGAGAGCGTTGCGAGGGGATGCGCACAGTGAAACGACGATTTCACTGGCGCACCAATGAGGTCGTTGCCTCATTGTGTGCTCCATACGGGAACGCAGCTCCTTCAATGATCACATCCAGAATTTCGAAGATGCTCACCACGCTTCCCGTGAAGCACCACCGTCTTCTCGCCTCTTGCAGTATTTATCGAGAGCAGACATCTCCGTAGGAGCCATCCCTCTGTCTGCTTCGTTGTAATAATCGAGAAGGCTCGACCTGAGGACGGTGGTGCTTCATAATGCTGAAGTATTACAAAGTCCAGAAAGATATAAATAGTGGTAAATTATATCTATATACCATGAATAAAAAAGCACAAGTGTCCGCGAATTTAATCTTCGGCGTGACTATTCTCATTGCGGGAATGTTTTTTGTCCTTCTCTGGGCTTTAGGTGAAGCAACCAGCCAGGGAGTGCTTTTAAATATTGGCCGGTGGGGTTTAGGTTTACTGGCCATTGTCATTGAAATCATCCAGTTTATCGTCAAAAAAGGAGGAAATTAACATGGTCTTTACCCCACTTAAGATCGTTTTGTTTTCGCTCGCGGTATTTAATTTAATTCTTATTTCTATCTGTGTCTCACTGGGGAAAAACCGGTTGGCCGTGGCCTTAGCTGTGGCGGAAGCCTTTCTCGTCTCGTCAACGTTCTATTGGGAGTGATTTAGTGATGAGATGGCTGATGAGGGTGGATGAAGCGCCGGAAGGGAAGAGTTATTTTTGAGGCTAGGCACATTTAAATAGTTGTTCTGTTTTCTCTGTACAAAATTCAAAAAGATGTGGTGTTGGTGATGAATAAATTCCTCTGGCTGAGTGTACTCGGGGTGTTAGTTATTCTGGTGAGTTGTGTCCCCCCGGGTCAGGAAAGTGAAGGGCAAGCTTTTGCCGGATTAGCTATTTCCAAAGGCTGTTATGATGCAGATGGTGATGGGTATGGAAAAAGTGGAAGTTTAATTACCACCTGTTCCGGTTCCAGAACTCAGTTTGATTGCAATGATAATAATAGAACCATTAATCCCGGAGCGCGGGAGATCTGTAGAAATAGAAAAGATGATAATTGTAATGGCAAAACAGATGAAGTTGGCTGTATTCCTCTGCCCATTCCCGTTCCTTTAATTTATGAATGTACACCCCGTACAGAGATTTGCGATGGTGTGGATAATGATTGTGATGGGAATATTGATGAATCCCCAGGTATGGGTTCTAGTATTTTGGATTTATGTCCTTTTGATTGTAGTGACACTGATGGCGGTGATAATCCATTAGTTGGCGGTCATGGAACATTTCAAAGATGGAGGGACAATGATCGGACAACGTTATTTTTCCGACAAGTTATTCCTGATTTCTGTACTGGTGAATATGGTATTAATGAATATTATTGCGATGCTGCAATTTCTTCTGACGGTATAATCGGAACTATTCAGACTGATGTCTGGAATCAATATGATTGCCGTTCATTAAATTCTGAATTTGTATGCATTGACCCTGACGGTCCTCCCGGTGATTTTTTGCCTTCCACTGGCTCATTTGATTATTCTGCCAACATCCCCGCCTATTGTGCCCCACCCTGTACTCCCACTGCAAGTCCAACAGAAGTCTGTGACAGTATTGATAATGATTGTGATGGTACTACCGATGAAGGTTGCACTTGTGTTGATAGTGATGCTGCGGAAGAAGACCCTAACCGGGAAGCAGGTTCAACAACCACGACCGATGCGCAAGGAACAATAACCACGCTTACTGACTCTTGTAGTGCGAGAGGCTCTGATGGCTTCTCCCACATTCTGAACGAAGCAACCTGTGTCTCAAATGCCGGAGGAGGTAGTGCCGGTCAAATTATCGTTGTTGACTGTCCTTGGCCCCGAGCATGTTTCGAAACAAATGAAGCTGGATATAGGATTACTGGTTGCCATGATCTCATTCTGGATTAGGATTTTTCCCTCCGATTTATAGGAATAAAAGTCCCGGATTAAGTCTACTAAACGTTCTTTAAATATAAGTTCTTCTTTCATCTTCCAAAAGGTAATTTACATGGTTATCTGTGAAATAAGTTGACTTAACGATTCTAGGCAAAACTTTATATACTTCTTGCTACTTTGTGATAGTAAGATGGTGGTGCAGCCGTATGGCTGTCATGCGGGTGTCATAATACCATGAAAGAATTTACCATCACGAAACAAGTATCCAGGCAGGGGACGAATAGCATCATGGTCATTCCCGAATTTCTTCAGGTGGATATCAAGCCCCAGGATGTGGTGGAGTTGCGGATCAAAATATTGCGTTCAGGAGGAGAAGCATGAGCAATGAACCAGTTGAGAGAAATTATCCCGTTGAATTACGTACAATTATTGAAGCGACTGATAAGTACTTTGATGATCCGGAAGAGAAGAAGATTGGGAATGTCACGCTTTCTCAATGGAATACGACTCTGTTGATGTTGTCGTATGTGATGAACTCCAATTCGCTGCTGGTGGGAGAACCTGGCTTTGCCAAGACCACGGCAGCAAAAGTAGTCAGTTGTGTGATGAGCGGCTATCCGTTTGATTTATACGAAGC
>JAHFRS010000180.1 GCA_023266155.1 archaeon | reverse complement strand
GTGTTCCAGACATCTTTTCTCATCGAGCCAGAGTCAATCAAATTGATCAATTCCTCTTTGATGTACACCGGAAGATATTTCAAACTCCACACCTGCATTTTTAATTTCTCTTTATACAAGTTTTTCTCGCCATCCTGTTTCTGCTGCATTTCATCCCAGAATGAAGAGTAGGAAAAATCTTTCTCTTTCTGCCGCAGGACTTTCTTGCCTTCTTTCAAAGCAATCTGCACAAGCACCTGCTGATGCATCCGCCGTACAAATTCCTGCTTATCTTCAATCTTAATCACGTCACTATAACCTTCCATGATCAAGCCAAAGGCAAAAGGACTGGGAAAAGGTGCCACCAATTCTTTCACAACCATTTTCCCCTCGATAATTCCGGCAATAATCTGTTGCGCATGAGGGTAATCCATCAAGTCTTCCAGAACTTCCCGCCGGGCTTCTTTCAGGATCGGAAAATCGTTACTGATGCGTTTGACAGCATTGAAGAGGATTTTACTGCCGACTTGCATCCGGCCAACACTTTTCTTTCGCCCAAGGTAATTCCGTAAAATCATTAAACTGCGAGCAGCACAGTGGCGGAACCGCCGTTGCATGATTTCGCTGCGTTCAATCGCCTGTTCCAGAATGAGGCGGAAATCTTCAGTTTTCAACAGCTCAAAGGCTCGTACCGCATCAAATGGTTTCTCGGCAGACAGATAAAAACCATTGTCGGTAATGCCGATTTCCACGTCCCGATGCTGTGATCTGCCAATCACAAACGCTAACGCTCGTGAGAGACAATCATTGACCCGCCGGCCAAACAAGGTATGAAAAATGGTATATTTCCGGCCGCGGTCGGTGTAGGATTCAATGACAATTTTCCGGTCGGAAGGTATTTCACTGAAGTGATACTGCTCATGGCAATAATGATAAATGCTTTCGGCAGCATGTTCATCAACATAGAGAAATTCATGAATGAAATGAATGATTTCTTCCTGACTTTTCTTTTGTTGAAATTGTTCTTCCATCAAGCGGCGGAAACGGCTGATCTCCATCGCTAAATCAAACGAGAGCGGCAACATCTCTGAAAACCATCTGGGCACGGTGGGCGGCCGGTTGACGGAAGTGCTTACTTGCGCCGTCATCCCACGTGAAAATTTAAATAGATAGACGTTTCCTCCCAGGACAAAGACATCACCGGGCCGCAACTTTTCTAAGAACCCTTCATCGATCATGCCGACAGTTTGCTCACCGACTTTGACGGTGATGTACGTTTCTTCCGGAATGGTGCCAATATTCATCATATAAATAATTCTGGCCATCTTGCCCCGTTTGCCGATATTTCCAGTTTCTTCATCATACCAGATACGGGCATAGACATGACGCTCTTCCAAACTGACATACTGGCCGGAAAGGTATTTAATCACACTGAAAAAATCGTCCCATGATAAAGTATGATAACAATAACTCTGCCTGATTAACCCATACAATTGCTTAATGGTCATAATTTCATTGATGGCGATACCATAAATCTGCTGCGCGACCACGTCCAAGGCATTGTGAGGAATGCGAATGCGATCAATTTTCTTTTCCTTCGCTGCTTTTAAAATCAGAGCGCATTCCACCAGATCGTCACGGTCCATAACAATGATTCTGGCTTTGACGGTGGAATGCAACTGATGTCCCGCCCTTCCCGCCCGCTGTAAAAAGCGCGCTACGGATTTTGGGCTGCCCAGGCAAAGAACCAAGTCAATATAGCCAATGTCAATCCCTAATTCTAAAGACGTGGAAGAAACGACGACATTTAATTTGCCTTCCCGCAACTGCTGTTCAGTCTTAAACCGGTTACTTTTACTTAAACTGCCGTGATGCGCCGCAATGCCACGAGCGTTCACAGGACTGTCAGCAATCTCTCCTGGTGAGAGATACTCACGATAATGCTGCGGAAACATTTCTTTCAGCGTATGCACCACTCGTTCGGTAGCACTTCTGGTATTGGTGAAAATCAGCGTCGTTTTATGCTGCTGAATCAATTCATGCATCAGATCATACATCTTTGTATGTTTCAACAAGTACTCTGTCTCCACTAAACTTCTCACGGGACTGAGGACTTGCAGGTCCATATTCTTCAGAAACTGGACATCAATGACACCGCAAGGGCGTTCTTCTTCACCGGAATATCCTACTAAGTAACGGGCAATTTCGTCCAGCGGAGCAATTGTCGCAGATAAACCTACTCGGGTCATACCGGGAGAAAGGTGTTGTAATCGTTCCAGCGTGAGGCTTAAATGGACGCCACGCTTATTCTCAGCTAAAGCATGGATCTCATCGATGATACACCATTGCACATCTTTCAATTTCTCTTTAAATTTAGGAGAATTGAGCATGATGGCCAACGATTCTGGCGTGGTGATCAGGACGTGAGGAGTATGTTTGAGCATTTTAGCTTTTTCAGAAGGGGTAGTATCGCCCGTTCTTACTCCCACGCGTATCCCTAACTTTTTATCAACTATTTTTTCCATTTCCAGTAAGGGCTTAAGCAGGTTAAAACTGATGTCATAATTGAGGGCTTTCAGCGGCGAGATGTAGATGCAATACACTTTATCTTCCAGAATCTTTTTCAGGGCTGAATCCACCAGCTCATTGAGAATGGCGAGAAATC
>JAHFRS010000179.1 GCA_023266155.1 archaeon | reverse complement strand
CTTAACCTCTTCTCATCTACAAGATTGTACGGATTGCCAAGAAAGAAGCAAACCGACACAGGTCATAGAGGCACAGGTCATAGAGGCACAGGTCATAGAGGCACTGTCCAAAACGTGAGTGATACTGCGAGTCATCACAGTACGTGTATCCGGAATGACGCGGCCGAGTCTATACGCCGCCGCAGGTTATAGAGAAATGCGTTAATCAGTTTAATAATTTACGCATTTCTAATATGAATCTGTGCCCAAATATTTCACAAGTTACTGCACAGATTCATACTTTGAGGCGGACTCTGGGCAGTATCACTCACAAAAAAGACAGTGCCGGCAAAAATAAAATCATCTCATTTTTTCGCCGTACTTATTTAGCTCAAATGGATATTAAAAAATATATCTCCTGTTTTTGTCATCTATAAACCTCCTAAAACGCAATACCCTCTATTTTTAACCCTTTATGACTAATTTAATTTTGCTAAAATGTTTTGTCGTCGCTAAAAGAAAAAGTGTATTCTATAAGCAATACTTCAGCTAAATAAGTACTTTTCGCCGAAAAGCTTAAATAATCATAGAGAATAATAAACAATATGGTTGAACACTTCATTAAATTCAAAGATGAAAGATTGCGGGAAACTTTACAAATAGTCCTCTATTCTATTTCTATACTCACCACTATTGTTGTCTTTGCAATGTTATTGTGGGGTTAGAGATTGAGTCATATAAAGAGGGGGTTACATCTTTTCTCTTGATAGTCTTAACTCTGCTTTGCTGTTGTATGCTCTGCTTGTAGAAAGAAAATATACTTTAACTTTCCTGGTGCTGCTGTTAATCGTTATTTCCACAAAAATTCTTGCTGATCTTTTGGATTAAAACTGATGTGGTCTTCTCTGGTTGCCGTTTTTCTTAAAAAGAGATAGAATCTACCGGCTTACAGCTTCCCTACTTCCTTCTGAAACTGTTCCGCTTTCTTCTGTAAGCTGCCTAACGCTTCCCTCAATGCTTTTCGCGGCTCAATACCTTTGGTCTCAATAAGAAATTGCGGCACGCCAACCAACGGATGATCAATGCGATAGGTCGCAATATTCACACCTTTGACCTGTTGCAGTTCCTGTTTCAAAGCATTACAGAACGTATGCGTTTCTCCTTTGAGCTGAAATACCAGCTTGGTTTTCGTTTCCTCAATGACTATGAATTCCATTGGATTATGATTCCAAAGCCTGGTTTATAAAGCTTACGCCTTTTTTGTTCACCATTTTCTCAGTAAAGCTTTTATATTCCCCTGTCACCATTAGCAAGGACGACAAGAACGAGAGCTGCTTGGCGTGAAAAATATGGCTACCCCCACTTTAGTGTATAAAGCGTATGAACACTTACAGCATTGGAAACCGTTATCCCAATGTATTCCCGCAGAAGAAATAGTCGTTTCTTCTCACCATTTTTTCCCCCTGTTTTCGTATTGTTACACCTTGGCTCAGGAATTGTATCGTTCTCTTCCTCCCAGAAAAAATGGACAGGATGCCTTTATCCACCCTCTCAATGTTGTCTGGGGATTGAAGAAAGCTCATATTGACGATCCCCTCACGCTAGCTGTCGGGCTGCTGCATGATTATGTTGAAGAAAGAGTCGATGGCTATCAACGGGACAACAACGTTCCTAAAAATAAAATGGGCATCAGTCTTTTAGATGCCTATGAACGTAAAGTCTTCAAAGAGCTAGAGCAGGGGCTGAAGCAGTGCTGTCAACAGCACCAGTTTTCCCTCACAACCACGCCGGCCCTCATTGCCTCATTAAAACTATTGACTCGACATAAACGCCATTTTTATTATAAATCCATCTCCGCTATTTTTCAATGCCACGACCAAGAGCTGAAAGAGCAGGCCATTCAAGTCAAACTGGCGGATCGGCTGCATAACATTCTCTGCCTGGATACTTTTGGCGAACAGGAACGCCTTTATCAATGTTTCAAGAACTTATTTATCCTCAATAACACCAAACATTTTTTGTTGGAAGAATATGGGTTGGAGGTGATCCATGGCAGGGTATATTCGGCAACAGAAAAGCTTTTTAATAAATGTTGCCGAGCGACCTATGATGCTTTTGTAGAAGTCTGCCAGCAATCACGCCGGAAAAATATTTCAGAAATAACTTCGATGCTTCAGTTAGCTTTTCATAAATTTGCTTTGGAAAAATCAGGCTTATGGGCTGTAACCCAGATCAATGATGAGGAAGTTCATCTGCTGCGGCTGTATCAGGGCGTCATCAGAAAATATGACGCCCGTTTACATCATGAATTTCAGGTGTATACGCAGCTGAAAAATAAAGAGCTGAAATATTGTCGGGATTTCTTCAGGGACTATCACTTCACCGAGCAGCAGCTACAAGCCATCATCAGCTATAAAGATGCCTATGCCCTGAGGGAGGTCATTGCCTATCTGATCTACCAGCCGGATTATGTCGTGTCAAAGTTTTTATGTTCAGAATTGTCAAAGGAAGGAAGGATTAAGAAGAAGACTTAATTTTCCCTGAAAATCAGTTGATAATTCTCCCACACTTGCTGCGCCACTTCTTCCGTAGATATTTTTTTGATCTCTGCGATTTTCTTGATGGATTCCAGCACCTGCGCCGGCTCATTTCTCATCTCCGGAAAAGCACTC
>JAHFRS010000009.1 GCA_023266155.1 archaeon | reverse complement strand
AAGCCCGCCAACATCCAATAGATTGACTTGCGTGCGACGTCAAATACCTGCGCTTTCTTGTTCATTGGCAGGGCCTCAACAGGATTTTTTTATGGTTCTTTTCCAAACAAACAGCCTGGACTTTTTCGATGACTCCCCCTTCCGTTTCAACCTGATACCCATCGGGCAGAGAGAATTTTCTCACCACCCAGAACTGTTCATTCTCGCCTTTGGTGAAGACGCTGATGCTGCCGGCGCGAAGCAGAAAGGAAAACGTGCCCACGTCATGCGGATATTTCACCAGCGCTTCTCCCGGCACCCCCGCTAGAGTATCAATCATCATCCGCAGATCTTCCGCCGTATTTATTTTCATCACGGTCTCTGATTTGCCGTAGGCCGTTGCGATTTTAGCCGTCGTAAAGACCACGAGAACGACCGCTAACACTTCAAAGATCATCATCAGGATACTGGTGGCGCGGGTGTTCATGGTAAGGTTATCATGTCATCATTCCAAAATTATTTCTTGATCGCCTTTGGTAAGCTGAAGAGCCAACCGCCGCGGTGCAGAATAATATGCCGTTACTCCCGACTTTTGAATCAAATTTCGTTCGATCACAAAACCATGAGAACAAAAATAGCCTTGGGTGTTATGGCGTGCGCCAAAACCACACGATTTTAACTTTAGACGGAACTTAAAATCCTGAAGACAAGAGAATTTTGTGGGTGTTATTGTCGCTTCCCCCTGGATACGGGCTAACCCACAATTCTCGCCAGCACAGCGTGGCTTAAAATTATCTTGATATTGCCTGCTGGTGGAAGCTTCCTGCACCAGGCAGAGGCAAGCTTTATCCTGCAAGCAGGATGGTGGTTGTTGGATCGTAAGATCATAATTCTCACCAGAGGTAACAGTATTGCCGATATCTCCATGTCCCTGTACAAACACCGAAACAGCCTGCTGATGCGGCTCAAAATACACAACAGCCGTTTCCTGATCTAGGATTAGCAGAAAAGAATCCAGTTTTCCTTGGTCTGCTTTTTCCACCTTTTTGATTTCTTCTGCGAATTGAGTAAAACTGGCTTGGCCTTGCTCGCTGGTGCGCAAAAGATTAGAAGTGAAGATACAGGCAGGAATAAAAATGATCAAGGCCAACAGGACTGTCATCAGAAAATCAAGCATGATGGCTTTTTTGTTGAATTGTTTCATGGGGAAACGAAATTCTTACTGTTGTTCTTTACATTTCTCGGGACATTTTTGCAACGCTTCTGCACCGGGAGAACCACAAACTTCCTCTTTCGGCTTTTCCTCTCCTTCCGGCATTTCCGTTATCGCTTGATTACAGGGGCAATAGTCAGAAAAATCTTTGACATAATCTCCATCACAGTCACTGAGCCCGCCAATTTGATTACCAATCGAGCCAAAGGCTTTCTCGCCGCTGCCTTTAAACCAAATCAGGATGAAGATAACGATGACCACCACCAACACCACACTCATGATGATCCACCACATCTGGTCCATCGCTTTTTTCTGACGAAATAAGTTCATGAGATTCACCTCTGTATTATTTTCCCATTATTCTTTAATCATTTTTTAATCATTCTCCCGCGAGGTCACCGGAACCGCATTGTTGTTGGGCTTCTTTTAGAGTATTGAAATAAATTGAACTGACATCGCGTTCGCCATAAAGAGCATTCTTAATGTCGTTAATCCCGGAAGTTCCCACAAGTTGAGCAGCAATCGCACCAATAGCGATGATCCCCCAGCCAACCGGACCGGAAACGGCCGCCCCTAGAACGAAGGCACCTCCCGCCCCTGCCAAAGATCCAACAATCTTTGTCCCACCCCTAAACATACTTTTATCTGTCTTAGGTAGTTTAGGCATCATGGAAATACTGTAAGCCTGATGAGGAAGTATTCCTTCGGCTTCTTTGCTTTCTTCATTGACCACAAGATAACCAACTCTCCCCGGCCCGCCGCTCTTTTGGATGTAATCTAAATACGTTGTTTTAGATTTAGAATATTTCTCGGTCAATAAAAATGTCATGAATTCCTGCGGAGTAATCTCAGGAGCATCGTTGATTTCTTCCGTCAGGATCGTATAACAATTAAAACATTTATTGGTATAATCATCAAACCCAAAAAGAGAGGGCAACACCTGAATTTTTGAACCGGAAAGGAGATCCTCATATTTTCCCTGTCCAAACAACCACCAACATTGAGCCATCTTGTCAGCGATAGTTTTCATCACATCATTTTTAGTGCCACGCGCTTTTGTATCAATTGTTTTGCATAAGAGTGGTGTCGTGAGTTGTGCCTTGATCGCTTGAAAATATTCATCATCCGATTTTCCTTGAGGATTAATCCGCAATGCAGTGGAGACCCGTAACGCCACACTATCATGACACAATCGTTCCGCTTCTGTATCATCGGCGCGAGAGAGCCATCTCGTTACGACACCAGCAATGAGCATGAAGGAAACGATCACAACGATAATAATGACCAGCTGTCCCGCTTCCATCCCTTTTCTGCTCATGGTTGGGCCACTCCGCCTGGTAAAGTTTCATCAGGGAAAGCTGTCGGCGATTCTTCAACCGGTTTCAGAGATGGCGGCGTCAACGGCTCAGGGCCACTGCAGCTTCTGAGCAAGCCTGAGGAAACTTGCTTGGGAATAGCGATATCTTCATAGGGATCGGCACCAAGACAATCATCATCAAGCCCGTTCTGATCACTTCCGTCACAATGCGTATCGCCATAGACCGTCGGAAAAAAACAGATATGTGTCGCATCCGGCTTATAGAGATAGCCAAAATCTTTAAAATTATTGTTAAGACTATTGATTCCACCAAATTCAGAACCAATTTCGGGAATTCTGATGACATTGCCTTCGGCGATGGGACCGAAAGGATTTTCATACTTGATGATGATCTCGTGTTGCACTTGGTAGTAATGGTCGAGCATGATCTTTTTTTCAGCCCACTGCTGATCATTCAGGAAACTTTCAGCAAAATGGGGAACGATGTCTAATGGCCCGGCAATAACACAGAATTCGACGTCGTGGACCTTTTCCGAAAGACTGTTGGTTAATTCCGTGACGTCTTGTTTTCCACCTTGCGTTTTAACAACGAAAGAATCTTTTCTGAACTCGATGATTGTTCCTTCCTCCCCTAAATCTGGCAATCCGCCGCTATTGTCATAATCACCGAGGCTGTACCTCTCAAAGCAGGGGTAATTCTGATTATTTTTTATCTTTTCAATGGTTGTGGCTAAATTTAGGAACGCTGTTTTCTGGTTCTCAGGGATACTGGGAGTTTCCGCTTGTAATTCCTGCATCCCAATGGAAATGTTCGGCACGATTTTCTTTAACTTATCAAATGCCCCGCCGCCGCCATAATAAAAGACCGCCAATAGTATTAAAATCACAATGGGGATGATCCATTTGCCAACAGTTTCAAACATTGTCATGAATACCTCTCCTGTTCTGTTCTGTTCTGCCAAATAGTTCCCTATCCATCAGAACACCTCTCCCATTTTAGTAAAAAGCACTTCGAGGTTCTGACCTAAAGCTCCATACCAAGCCAAGAGAGCAAACAACAGCAGCAAGGCCATGATCAACATCACCAACTGCCACATTTCCATGGCTTTTTTATTGTTGAACTGTTTCATGGTCCCAATCCCTTCAGCTTGGTGTAAATAGCATACAGAAGTAATAGGCCCAGCAGGATGCCGAGAATAATGAGGACTAAAGTGGTAGGGCTGGCCCAGTCCACGGCTTTTTTATTTGGGAAGAAGTACATCTTCGGCTGGAGAAATCGTAGTGTATCATTGGTCATGTGGTTTTGGGATAACAATAATTATTTGGATTACAAATTCCTTCGGTGCCACAATCAGTAGTACTACCACTTGTACATTTTTTTGCAGTTCCTATACAACACTTCCCGCCAGAATCACAATCAAAGGCGGAAGCGGAAAGGGTATTCCTCGGACAGCCATCGTTACTGGGAACACATATTCCCCCTTTCCCTTCACAGTTAGAAAGCCCCTGCTGCAACGGCTGAGTCTTCCCCGTAAAAATCAGCATCATCACAATCAGTACCACTAGCGCAATCACTGCCCCAATGATAATCCACCAGATATTAGCATCCCCTCTTTTTTTCATAGTCTATCCTATCGGCACGCTGCTGTACGCCGTACCCATATTGTCCAGCCTCACTTATCCCCACTTACAGCCGCCAGATTCACAGTTACCCCTAGAGTCGCTTAACAAGGCACAGCGGCTGATTTCGGCTCTGAACGTATCTTTAGCTGCTTCTTTTGCTGCCGTTGCATCAGCGCGGTCAAATTGGCCAGTAAAAGATTCTTCTTGTGCCTGCGTTGGCCGGCAATCTCCATATTGCACTTTCATGCTGATCAACTCAGCTTTGCCAGCAGCACTCACGCCCCGATCAAAAATGGCAATTCGTCCGGTAAAAATCACTGCTAACACGACTAACACAATCAATGCCAAGACAGCAATAATCACCACATTAATAGAAATTCCCTGTCCTTTTGTATTCATCTTCTTCACCTCGCTCTTGAAATAGGATTATAGTTGTGGCAAAAGAAAGTACCTATATAAATGTTGCTGTAGCCTATGTGAAAAGCTGGTGTGTAGGTTCATAGGATTTGTCACCTCCTTTTGAAGAGTCCGCAGGATACACTTTCCAACACATCCATCATACAATAGAAACTATTTTAAAGCATTCTTGTTTCTATTTTTCATTATTCTAGGGTGTTTAGATGACGGGGTTGTAGGTGGTTTATCTGATTGAGGAAAACTTTGCGTGGTAAAACGAGCTCTTATAACCGGAATAACGGGGCAGGATGGACCCTATTTAGCGAAATTACTGCTGCAAAAAGGCTATAAAGTCTTTGGCACGTACAGACGTACCTCTACCCCTAACTTCTGGCGGTTACAACAATTAGGAATTATCCGAAACGTCACGCTAATTCCTGCTGATTTGAGTGATATGGCTTCTTTGTTGGAAGCAGTGACCAATAGTGATCCTGATGAGATTTATAATCTGGCCGCACAAAGTTTTGTGGGCAACTCGTTTGACACACCTTTAATGACCACAGAGATCGATGCCTCGGGAGCAACCCGTTTTCTGGAAATCATCCGCCATCTCAGAAAAAATATTAAATATTATCAGGCTTCCACCAGTGAACTATATGGCGCGGTGCGCAAAACACCACAGGATGAAACCACACCATTTATGCCTAATTCGCCCTATGCTGCGGCAAAGCTTTATTCTTTTCACATGACCAGAATCTATCGTAAAGCTTACGGTATTTTTGCCTGTAACGGTATCCTATTTAATCATGAATCTCCGCTTCGTGGCTTAGAATTTGTCACCAGGAAAATTACTAATTCTGTTGCCAAAATAAAACTAGGGTTGCAAAGTGAACTGCGGTTGGGTAATCTTGAAACAAGACGAGATTGGGGTTTTGCACCGGAATACGTGAATGTGATGTGGCTGATGATGCAACAGGATCATCCGGAAGATTTTGTCATTGCGACCGGAGAAACGCATACTGTTGGAGAGTTTGCCGAAGTGGCCTTTGCTGCCGTCGGATTAGACTGGAAAAACTATGTCAAAACGGATTCCCGCCTGCTTCGCCCGTTGGATGTCAGCCATCTTTGCGGCAATCCCAAAAAAGCGCAAGACGTCTTAGGATGGAAGCCTCAGGTGACGTTTAAACGATTAGTAGAAATCATGGTGAAAGCTGATCTAGAGCGCTGGCAGAAATATCGACAAGGGGAAATTTTCCCGTGGGATGCGCCGAGTTATTCCAGCGAAATGGATATTATCAGTCGGACCGTTTCCCGAGAAGGAAGAAAACCAGAACGGGGGATAACAAGGCTATTAGGACGTCTAAGTAAAGGATAAAAAAACCTACGCCATTCAAGGCTTTATCGAATACTGTTTTAGCTGTATAATTGTCGACGGCATTTTCTGTGTATTTCCAGCCCACGGGAGTATACCAATGGCTATGGGTGCGATCGATAGTTTCATAGATTGAAAAAGGTGCAGCGATACTACTTTTATAGACGATAAATGTATCGATGGCATTGAGTTCCGCGATTTTGCTGGCTTGTTGCCGAAACACGGTGCTCAACTGTTCACCAAAATCATAGATGCGGTTGAAATCTTCCGGCTTCCAGCCACAAAATGTTCCGGGGCCGCATTCGATATAGTAAAGGGGGATGTTCTGTTTTGGCCCAGGACTCTTTTGAATTGCTTCCGTTAATTTCGGAAAGTACGTTCCTTCCAGATAATGCCAGTCATGGAAAGCCCAGGCAAAGACACCCCGATAAATCCTCGGATCTAGCACTACGATGGCATCCTGTGCGATATTCTCCTGAGCATATTCCTGTAAAGTAATGGCAAAAGAAGTTTTTTTGAGGGGGACGATTTCATGAAACACAATGGCCGTGTTCATAACAGAAAGCAGGATGATGGCGGTAAGGAAATGTTTAACAAGAGCAGGCTTGGATTGAAACCGAGTGGTAAGATATTCCTGCGCCTGAACAATTCCATAACCAGCAAAAATACTTAATACCAATGGAATCCAGACATAATGAGTGGAGCTGCCCATGATCCCGCCTAAATAGAACACTAACATCGCGAGCGTCAAAAGGAAAAGTACCGTCCCTTGTTTTGTCGATGCTTTCCCGGTTTTCCATCCCGCAAAAAGGCCAACCAGACCAAACAACAGGATCATAAAATCGTAGCGCGGCTGAGGACCGGTGAACATTGACCAGAAAAAGCCCAGAGAGCGAGATACAGTCCAAGGATTTGCTTCCTGTCCCTGATAAACTCCTCCATTTCCCACTCCGGCTAAGACGGTAAAGTAATAATCGGTCATGCCCTTTTCTTTGAACAGCAGATAGTTGTAAATTAAAACTGGTGAGACTATAAGGAGACATAACAACAATGATAAAATAATGGCGCTGCTGCTGTTCTTATTGCTCTTATTGATAGACAAATTCCGCGTTTGCTCCTGATGCTGGTGATGATGGTGATAATGACTAGCAGACCATTTAATAAGCCACGTCACCGCATACGCGGGAACAAAAACCAAGACGATCGGTTTGGTTATAACACCTAGTGAAAGAAAAAGAGCGGAAAGATAGATTTGTTTATGATTTTCTTTATTTAAGAATTGGATAAAAAAGAACACGCTCAGTAAGGCAAAAAAGTAAGCTGTCATATCCATTTCCTGATTGTTTCTGATGGCATAGCCAGAGATGGCAAATAAAAAAGAGGAAAGGTAAGAGGCTTTCTTGTTTTCAAACAGTTCCTGAGAAATTAAGAATACCAGCAGAACAGCCAGAGCGCCAAAGAAAATCGAGGGCAGCCGGGTGGAGACCAAGGTTAGTCCACCGGTAAGCTTATAGCCAAGATCAGTAAGATAGAAGTACAACGGTGCTTGTTCGACGGTTGATAGTCTTCCTGCAGAAATGATATTAAGCGGGATAAGAGAATAAATCATTTCGTCGGAGCCGATATCGACGTAATATGCAGAAATGAGGCGCAGGGCGAACGCGAGGATAAAAATGAGAAGGAGATAAATGACTGTCTTGGGGATCTTCATTTTTCTTCTGTTTTTGGCATTCTTTTTATATGTTGTGACTTTATTTTCTCTTTATACTGGGTATTTATACTGGGTAAGAAGATCAGGAGATTACACCTTGTTTGCTCTGACTATTCCGATATTTGAAATATTAGCCATACTATCAATAGTTCCAAATAAACCAACATAATCAGTAGAAGTCAGGTTAATGTTTAGGTCAGTGATATTATGTCCTTGTCCATCAAAAGTTCCTTGAAATCGGTTGGCATTGGTTCCGATGGGTACAAATCCAGCATAAGCATTCCAAAAAGAGGTATTTATACAATTGATGTCATTTTGCAGCTGAAATTTTCCCGTAAGATTGCCTCTCGTTAAATTTAAATCAAGGCAGGAGCAAATGGCGATGGCATTTCCTCCTGAAGCATTGTTGGCATAACAATCATCGGCAATGGCATTGAAAGGTAGGATAAAGAATAGAAAAGCTACTATAGACCACATGGATAAACCTACTAAAATATAATCTCTCGAAGAGTTTTTCCACACCATCTTTTTACAGAAGAATGAAGAACAGGAGATTTATAAACCTTACATTTATTTTGTATGCAATAGCACTCAATAAGTGGGACTGTCTGAGCGCGCATACGTTAGGAGAAGATCTAGCATGTCAGCACCCCACCTTTTAGATAGTTCTTTACGTTTCATTAATTCTTTCTACTTTTTCCAATGATAAGATGATTTCCCAATTTTTACCTTTATCATTCGATTTCCAGATGTAAGCATTACCCCCATTCAGGTAAATTAGGTTCTTATCTTGCGAATCCCATACGATATTGGAAATTCTGTTATCATTTGTAACTTCTTTTGGCAATTTTCCCACGGCATTCCAGGTTTTACCACCATCAAGACTTTCAAATAAATCATTTGGCTGTGCATAAATATTGAATCCGAAAAGATGCATCCCCGTTAAATCATGTGGATCAAAGCGAGCAAAATTCACGGGCTTTGGTACTTCGTTAAAAATTTTTCCACCGTCCAAAGAGTAAAAGTTTTTTTCATCGTCATTAGAATGCTGTGTGTACACAAAAAAGTGAGTAAGGTCTTTTGAAACGTCAAAAGAATGTATTCCCCAGTATTTTGAGGGTAACCCTGCTACGCTCTTCCAAGTCTGTCCTCCATCTTTCGTTTCAAGAATCCCCATCTGTTCAGCTAAAACTGTTCCTCCTCCTGCATTAGGTGGTATGGCTATTGTTCCAAAGAGCAAGTGATTAGAATCTTTTTCATCTATGAATATGCGTGAAGCTCTGGCATGAGGAAGAAAGCCCGTAGGAAGTTCTCTCCAGTTTTTTCCACCATCTCTAGATTGGTAAACGAGTCCTTCTTTTACAAAAAATACGCTCGCATTGATGGGATAGATATTGCTTTGTGATAATGCCGCGGTGGTTACGTAGATGATGTTAGAATTTTTAGGATCGGTAACCACATGAAGGGTATACGCATTCATATTATCCTGAAACAATTGGTGCCAGCTCTTTCCACCATCAAGACTTTCATGCAAGCCGCCAGGCTTATACATGGGATCTGAAAGTTTTCCCGGAGCAGCCCCTCCTGGAAGCAAAATTCGGGTTGGATTTAGCGGATCAATATACATGGACATGTATTCTAGATAGCAGGGCTTTTCAGGATTATCTTGCCGCGGCCAAGCCTCTAGCCCATTTCCTCCGATAAATTCCCATGTTTTTCCTCCATTCTCACTTTTGTATACTCCTTTAAATTCTACATTGACATACATCTGTTTATTATTTTTAGGATTTATAACAAATGATTCATCAGTCCTATACCCATCAAATCCATGATTGGGTTTACAAGGTGTCGGATGAACGGGAACAATATCGATATTCTTAGGCAATTCATTTCTGAGGTCTGTAGTTCTGTCAGTTCCCTTTTTTTCAAATTCACAAAGCTTGAAACAGGGAGGATGATCAGAAAACAAAGAACAATCGGGCCACTGGACTTTCTTGCCGGCTTTCCAATCTTCGCACATGTTCTTTCCAAAATCATTTGGAATAAGAGAACAGGAAGACGGCCAACAGCCGAAGTCGTCACGTTCTGCTGGAGTTCCTTCGGGGGTTTTTGTTTCTTCAGGAGTTTCTTCTGGCGTTACTTTTTCTCCAGCCGGTTCATTAGCAGAAATTGCTGTTTCTTTAGGAATACAACCCGCAATAATAATTACTGCTACCAACGCTAAAATTATCAATATTATTTTATGTTTCATTTTCTTTCCACAACAAAAATCCCCTTTGGCGCTTCCAATTGGTTAGGATAGACGTTTCTTTGTCCATCAGGGTATGGTGCATATTCTATGTATCCTTTTCCAGTCATATCGTCCATTCGGACGATGCCGTTATTGCGCGTGTTAGCAATATAGATTTTTCCTGAAGCACTTATCATGATATCATGAGGAAGTTTTATTTTTGGGTCGGAATAGGTGAGCGGGAAAGTTGTCCATCCCTTGCCAGCCATATCATCAATACGCACGATACGTCCACCTTGCGTATCTTTGTTTTCATCTGCCACATAGATACGTCCTTGTGCATCGAAGGTAATACTCTGCGGTTCTGAAAACTGGTCAACACCGATTCCTTTTGTTCCATAGGTTACAAATCCTTTGCCAGTCATATCGTCGATGCGGATGATGCGTGGAGTATCTGTGCCATCAATAGTATATATGCGTCCTTGAGCATCAAAAGCAATATCAAAAGTGTTACCTATGGTAGTAGCAGATTGACCGCATTGTTTACCTGTCCCGTACTCCGTCCAACCTTTCCCAGTCATATCGTCAATGCGCACGATACGGCAATTACCGCCATCTGCGATATATATTCTACCTTGGGCATCTAACCTAACCGCATGTGGCTGATTGAACTGGCCAACTCCTCTGCTGTTACCCCCATCAATGCCATGGCTTCCATAACTTACCCAGCCTTTCCCCGTAAGGTCATCAATGCGCACTATGCGATTGCCGTTCGGATCAGCTATGTAGATATGGCCGTCAGGTTGAACAGAAAACTTTTCTGGAGTTGTGAACTGGCCAATACCAGTTCCTAAAGAACCATACGATACCCAGTTCTTTCCCGTCATGTCGTCTATTCTAATGATGCGGCCGTGCTTGAAATCCGTAAAGTAAATCCGAACATTTTCTGCTTCAGAATCTTCTGTGGGTATGCCGGATCGGACTACTTTATCAGAAGCGCTACTTGAAGCACATTTAATACAAATCTTATAATTTTCTGAATCAGGCGAGCCCACATAGCTGCAATCGGTAACAGAAGCAAAAATTGCACATTGCTCTTTAGTCGTACTAGATGGCATCTGATTGTTCTGCCCCGTATCTCCGCTATATCCGGCTGGTGGCGGTGAGTAATTCTGTCCTGTAGGTAATGTTGGAATTGAAGGAAGAGTTGATGGTTTATTATTTGATTTCATTTCAAATTCACACAATTTTTGGCATTTAGGAAAGTCTGACATGTAGCTGCAATCAAACCAATTTACTGTCTTTCCCGCTTTCCAATCTTCACACATTTGTCTGATCATACCGGCAGGCATAAAAGAACACGAAGGCGGCCAGCAGCCAAAATCATCACGTTGATTTGAAGTAGAAGTGGGGCTACTGGTGTTTTCTGACGCGGAAGTTGGTCCAATAGAGGTAGGGGGTGTTTGAGCGGTTTTTGTTGGTATCTGAAAAGCACAGCTTACAAGTAACAGGGTTATGAGTGTTATAATAATTAATATAATTATTTTACGCATCTCATCCTCCTATTTAAGATTAGGCTATAAGAGATAAGTAGTTAAAGTTTTCGGTCATGTGATTTTCGACCATGCTGGATCTGTAGAAAGTATTGAAAAGTATCAAATGATTTGAGGTAATACTATCTTTAAAATATCGTGGTTCGGCTAAGACAGCTTTCTACGTACCCACCACCAATAACTTTTTATAACCCGCCCAATTCCAGAATCTTATGATTAGCCTCATCACCATTCTGCTCTTCTTTCTTTACCTCTGGGGATTAGGATATACCACAACCTATTGGGTAAAAAAACCAGAGCATCCCTGGGAAAGGCAACTACTTAATCTTGCCATTGGATTAGGAATTTTTCCGATTCTCTCCATCATTATCAACTTTCTCCGCATCCCGCTGGACTGGAAACTTTTTCTCGTACTGAGCCTGGTTTTCCCTCTCTACAACCTCGTGAATAAGATACGAACTAAACAACTCCATCTGCCGGTCTTCAAATTCATCATCACCAAGTCTGACCTCGCTCTTCTCGCCGTCCTGATCATCGTGGCTTTCTCTTTATTTATGTACACTACAGGAGCGTTCAGTTATCCTTATTTGGAAGATGAAGATCCTTGGGGGCATTCTGTAGGCGTAAAGTATGTCGCACTGGAAAAAAATGCCTATGATCCCGTCATCTCCGGATCTGAAAGTAAAATTGATCCCATCCTTTCGTATATTGACCCTTATCCTCCTGCCTACGACATTCTGTTGGGAATTCTGCACCAAACCTCGCCCGATTTAAATTGGACCATCAAATTCTTTAATGCCCTGCTGATTTCACTGGGCTTCCTGTTCTTTTACCTCTTTGCTAAAGATTTTATGGGTAACCAGAACAAAGCCCTGTTGGCAACATTTATCCTCGCTTCGCTGCCCGCCTACCTCAGCCATTTCATTTGGGCGCACGCCTTAGCTGTAACGCTGTTCTTTCCAGCAATGTATGCCTTCTGGAAAATTAAAGAAGATCAGCACTGGGCGTATATTGCTGCTCTCATCGTCGCCAGTATCTGGGTGGCTCAGAATATTGAAGAACCCATTAAGTTAACGATGTTACTGCTGGTGTTTGTGATTGTGGCATCGATTACATCCCAAAAATTCTTGAAAAAAGAGTTTCTGGCGATTATGAGTGGTATTGGCCTATCATTGCTGTGGTGGGGAATGATGATAAAGAAATATACTTTTCGTGGTTTCGTGCAATATTTTACCGGGGGAAAAATTCTTTCTGTCACCAGCAATGAACTGATGTCTTCAGCCAAATCTCCTATGGCTTTATCAGGCACATCGTCTGCCATCTCAACTTCAACAACCACAACAACATTGCTCGATAAACTTTCCGAAATGTATCACAGCCTGACGTCTCCAGGAGGTTCAGGAGCACGGGCCTATGGCCTTAATGATTTTGTCATCGCCCAGAAAGAGAATATGATCAATAATCCTCTGGGCATCGGGATAGTCGTATCAATTCTAACCTTGTTGGGAATAGTTTGGGTGTTATGGCATTATAAATCATCCCTCGTTGACGAGAAGAACACCTGGTTAATCCTGACTTTATTCTGGTTGATGATCACCTTCTGGGGTGTCAATGGCGTGACGTTTCCACTGTCAATCATGCGGGGGCCATTCCGAACCTGGATGTTATTAGCGATACCGGTGGCATTGATGGCAGCTGAAGCGAGCTATCTGTTAATGAATATCGGGAAACAAGCAAAAATACCGAAAGGTATCGTCCTACTGCTGATCATTACTGGCGTGCTTTTGACTTCTGGCTACCAAAAATATAGTGTCAATACTGCTGTCTGGCCAACCTCTGGCTCATTTATGAATCAGCAGGAACCATTTGAATATGGCGCATGGTTCCAGAGCATTCCACCGAATACGAAAGTATTTCTCTATACCCCTCGGGATAAATTAGTGATTGGCTATGGAGGGTTTAGCTGTCTCTGGTGTCCCGAAGTTTTAGATTTTAGAAAAGATCTGTTGAATAAAAACGTCCAGGAATTATATTCTTTTTTACAACAGCAAGGATACCAATACTTGATACTTAATGGGGCAATGGACCGAAAATACGCCCTTGGCACGTATGGAGAGAATACGACCAATGAACTGCTACCACAACGGTATAATGAAATTTCTAATTCCGGCCTGTTTACCCCCATATTTCAGCGAGAGAACCGCTTTGTGGTGTTGAAAGTCAATTGAAACCAACGAAAACTGCAAGCTTAACGTGACTTAATGACTTAAGTGAAGACACAAGTGTACTGATTATTAGCAGCAGCCAGTTTTCCACCCGCACCGGCACAGCAGTTCATAATTTCCCGTGGTTTATGGCAGAAATCCTGACCTTTCCGGTCACATTTTTTCTGAAGACATTTTTCATACCCGGCAAAGTTCTTGTCTTTAAGAGCAAGCAAAGAGAAGAAAATCATCAGAGCAATAAGGCTATATAAACAAAATAGTAAGATTTTCTGGGCCGAAGTGAGCGTGGACGATACCTGTTCCATTTCCTGGGAATGGTAGCGGTTGTTTTATAAAGTTTGTGACCGCATTATTTAGCGGTCGTGTCCGAAAATTATTTTGCCTGTATTCTGAAGTAACCATCTGTTCGAGGGAATACCAAAAATGGTCTACTGTGTATTGTCAGATAGAAATCTATATAAATTAAACCCTTGCCGTATTAGAGGATGGAAGCGGAAAAGAAAAAGTATAAAGTCGTCTACAACCGCAGCAACTGTATCGGCGTATTGACTTGTAGTTCTTTTTACCCGGAACGCTGGGCCATCAATAAAGACGATGCGAAAGCGGATTTAGTAGCTGGACAAGAAGATCCCGCTCAGCCGGGGATCTGGACTTTAGAATTTACGGAAGAGGAGTTGGAGCGGTTTAAAGCTTCAGCGGAAGTCTGTCCGGTGAATGTGATTCATATTTATGATCTGGAGACAGGAGAGAAGGTGGTTTAAGGTTCTATAATTGGTACTGTCGAAGGTATTCTAACAGCGACGGGTCATTTTCCCATTTGTGGAGAAGTTCTTCTTGTCGATGTTTTTCCTGATCCTGTTCCAAGGTATACATACTAATATCACTGGCTACTCCGGCGGGAGCCTGGTCAATTAAAGAGAGCCGTACTTTTCCATTTTGTGAGAATCCTTTCACGATCCAGTTGGGAAAATTAAAATCTATTTGAGTAAAAGGCTCACACCTTTCTAAGCCCACAAGAAAAAAGAGTTCCTCGAGAGATTTTTGTTCTTCCTCAAAGATCGGAAGCCACGTTCTCCAAAACTCCCTTTCTCTCCCTTCCACAACAGGCATTTCTGTTTTTGTTATTTGCTCTCGTATCTGTTTAAGATTAGTGCCATTTATGTATTCTCCTACCAGGAAATGCCGGCTGGCAACATATTCGAGGGGAGATTTTTCAATTTCAAATGTGGTAAATCCTCTTTTTGTTTGCATTGCGGATAAGAGTTCACTAATCTGTCTGGTCACCCCAAATTTTTCAAAATAATCTGGTGGGTTAAAATAAGCACGCCAAATAGAACCAAATTCATTTAATTTTTTAAGGCCTTCGACGTTAACTAGCTTAACGACACAATCATTTCCCGCCAAATTTACACGATGGACCAACGATTCTGATCCTTTGCCGATTTCCTTCGCTTTATCAAGCGCAAAAATATCTTCTTGAAACCAGCTATATCCTGATTCTTTGGTTAGGGCTAGTCCTTCCAATGAAGCATAGAGAACATTTACTTCGTTCTCTTCTTTTCGGCTCTGTAGTTCAGCCCACTCTGGGAAAGGTACAAAAGGCCCATCACGAGGATTATAAGGCCTTTTTCTCAACAAGCCATTGCCCATATCAATAAACGCTATTCGATAACAGGATTTCTTCGGCAACCATTCTCTGCTCACGACGCGAAAATCATCGTCTGGTTTTGGTACGCTGTGGTAGAGCTGTTGATTTCTTGGCCTCATTGGTCTTTTCCTCTCTATGAGCAGCTGAAAATAAGCCCTGGGATTAGTATTTTAATAAGCTGCCGAGTTAGTATTTTTTACTTATTAATAGTTATTTTATAAACTTTTGGGTGTTCTTCCTCCATAATGTTTAAAAAAGAGGTGGCGTGGAATGATCTTGATTAAAACTGACCATCACCACCATGCTCTCCCTCACCTCCCCTGCTGAATTTCATTCTGCTAAAATCATTTCCCTCGCAGAAGCAGAACAATGCATCCGTAAACTTAAAGCTGCTGGAAAAAATGTTGGATTGTGCCATGGCGGCTTTGACGTCTTGCATCCAGGCCATATTAAGCACTTTGAATCAGCCAAAAAACTCTGTGACATTTTGATTGTTTCCATCACCTCTGACCGGTTTGTTTCGTCGCGGAAAGGAACGGGCCGGCCTGTGTTTCCGCAGCAGTTGCGGGCGTATGCTGTCGCTAGTCTTTCAACTGTGGATTATGCTGTTATTACTGATTTCGAGAAGGCTATTCCCATTATCGAAATCTTACAACCATCCTCTTACATCAAAGGCCCTGATTTTGTGGGGAAAACTACTCCCGGCATTACTGCGGAACGGGAAGCGATTATCCGCGTCGGCGGAGAAATGAAATATACTGCGGATGTCAAATTATCGACCACAGAGATTATTGAATATATCAAGAATGAACTGGACGTGTCGCATCTGTTGCTGGTCATTGATCGGGACGGCACGCTGATTGAGAATGATGATTTTCTGGGAAGGAATGAAGATTGGAAGAGGGAGTTAAGGTTGAACGAGGCTGTGGTCAGTTATCTGTCCTATTTGCAGACGAAATACAAAACCACCAAGATCGTGGTGACGAATCAGGCTGGAGTGGCTCGGGGATATTTTGATTGTAGTCGGGTGGAAGAAATTAACCGGCATCTTGATACTGTTTTACAAGGAAAAGGGTTGATTATCCAGAACTGGCAGTATTGTCCGGAAGTGGAAGCTTCGTATGCTGAATTAAAGAAGCAGGAATTAACTTTTATTGCTGATTTTGTGAAAGAAAAGACGAAACGGAAACCAAGCCCGGAAATGGTGGATGACGGTCTGCAACAGCTCCAGAAGAAAAAAGAGGATTTCACAGAGGTGTTGGTGCTGGGAGATCGGGAGGAAGATAAGGGGTTGGCACAAAATTTAATGGTGAAATTTATTGATGTGAATGGGAAAGGATATGAAGAGTTGCTGAAGGAGTTTGCGTAAGTAGCACATATCTCTTCGTGACTTTTTTCTGTCCCAGAGATCATAGGACTACTCTTCCATAGCTTTTTTAAAGCAATATTCTAGACGGAAGGTGATGCCTCTTTTCCAGGACATTACCGCCGTTATCTATGACCTAGACGGAACGATTATTGACAGCGATCAGCTCCATTTAGATGCCTGGAAGTATACGGGAACATGTTTTAGCTTTGAGGTAACCGCCGAACAGTTATCAGCCTTGAAAGGCTTGAGCAGCAAGAAAACACTGGAAGCGCTTCTGCCACCGGAACAACAAAAAATTATTCCTGAGGCCAGCGACGTTAAATTTCAGTATCTCCTTGACCATTTGAAGGAAGTTCCTCTTGTAGGAAATTTCTTAGAGGCTTATCAGAGTTTAACTTCCCATAACATACCAGTGGGAGTGTGTACGTCTGCCCGCCAGGCCTTTGTTGAAGGCATTATAAAAAATGTTCCGGCTTTATCAATTTTAGAAGGAAAAGTAGTCTGGAAAGAAATGTTCCGGGAAGGAAAACCATCTGCTGAACCCTTGCTCACGACATTGAGGCGGATGGAAATCACGGCTCCCCCGTCTGCAGTCTATGTTGGTGATGGGTATAGTGATTATGGCTCTGCGCTGAATGCCGAAATGCCTTTTGTCTATTTCTGCTCTCAGGAACGGGATGCCCGCGTTCCGTCTGATATTTCGGTGATTTCTGATCATCGAGAACTTTTACCGTATTTGAGGTTGCCATGAATAGAAGAATTGAAGCCGTCATTTTCGACATGGACGGAACCGCTCTGAAGCAAGTCAAAGGGGAATCGTCACTCCGACAAGAACAGGGCGCTTGGATAGATGTCTGGCAATATTTTTTCTCTGCCGCCGGGCTGGCGGAAGAATGCCGCAGTCTTACGCTACAATATCAGGATCCGGTTACCAACAGCATGACCCCAGAGGGGCATCGGGAATTTTTCCAGAAAAGTTGTGGGTTGCTGAAGGGAAAGTCGGCATCTCCCATCCTAGCCGCATTTCGTGAGCTTCCCTACACTCTTGGATTTATTGATTTCTGTGGTTATCTCCACGGCAATAAAATAAGAACAGGAATGGTCACATTAAGTATTGATGTCATTGCCCAGCAAATCAAGCAGGAAGCAGGGTTAGAATATGCTGTAGGGAATGAAATATATACTGATGAACAGGGCTTATTTACCGGAACGGGGAAAATTAATGTTCCTTTTGGTGGGAAAGGCAAGGTAGTGGAACAAGCTTATGCTTCTTTAGGCAGTTCACGCGAAACTACTTGTTTTTTTGGTGATAGCGGAAATGATGTAGATTGCTGGAAGGCAGTAGGTTTGCCGTTGGGAATGAATGTGGATGCACCCTATCGGCACTTAGTAAAAGAGAGTTTTGCTGACTTTTATCAGGCGAAAAAATATTTTGAGAAATCTTGAAACAAGAAGAGAAACGAGCTTATCATCACAAACCAACATCATGAACCAACATCAACAACAAAACCTTGAAC
>JAHFRS010000008.1:8901-18201 GCA_023266155.1 archaeon | reverse complement strand
GGATACTTTTTTTTCAATTCCAGCACGACGTCAGACGTTCCATCGGGCGAGCTGTCGTCCACGACGATAATTTCTCCATGAAGATAGTTTTCCTGAAAGACTTTATTGACTTCCTCGATGAAGAGGCGAATATTGTCACGCTCGTTGTAGGTGATGGTAACGACGCTGAGTTCCGGGGGAGATGATTTTGCCGGTGGGGATGGTTTTACGGGTTTCATTCTCTTTGCCAGCCCAGCCGTTTTTATATAAACTTTTCGGGAAGAAAAGAGAACCAATTATACCCCATTAAATTCGGCAGAACGAGATCGGGCTGTTCTTTCAGCAATTCTTCCTGAGAATAATGTCCTGTCGCCACCGCCACCGACTGCAAACCACATTTCTTTGCCGCGCGGATGTCAGAAGGAGTATCGCCAATAACGTAAGTTTTTTGCTGATCAGAAGGCCGACCTTGCTGTTGTAATCCGGCCAGAGCCTGCTGAATAATCTCGCTTCTGTCTTTAGTCGTCGGCTGAGCACAAGCTACGACAGAAAAATATTTTTCCAGCTCCGACTGCCGCAGAATCCCTTTGGCAACTGACTCCAGATTTCCGGTAGCACAGGTTAAAGTTGCCTCAAGACGCTGTAATTCCATCAGGCCGTCAGGTATACCGGAAAGGCGATAGGAAGTAAGGTCTGTTTTCTCAAGTATTTTCATCATCATTCTTTCTGTTCCTTCTGTCAATCCTTGGGCCTGTTCCAAGGTATAGATATTTCTTCCTTGGAGAATGCTGCTATGCCCCTCCAGTTCCGGCGGGCCAAACAGGCTTTTCAATTCTTCTTCCGTCAGAGAAAAGTTCTGCTGTTGTTGATAGAGCTCCCGATAAGCTTTTTCCCAAATGGTGCGCATATCGACTAAAGTTCCATCGATGTCAAAGATGAATGTGTACTTTCGGAGATTAAAATTTTGTTTCATACAATTCAAATGTGTTGGTAACAGTCTCGCAGGACACTCAAACCATAATGAGTTGAATCCACAACCTCAAATTTCCGGTTATCTTTCGGTGGCTTTCCCGAGGTTACCAATTGATCAATCTCGTCCGGCGTTGATAAAAGTATCAATTCGCGATGTTCTTTGGCATCAACTGCTTCCTTCCAGGCCCCGCTTTCAAAATAGGCCGAGGGCTGAGTAAGGCGGGCAAAATAAATGACATCCGTCTCTAACGTTTTGCGATACGCCACCGCACCCATTAAGTACATACTCTCAACGTCGGAAGCAAAAACCGCTAACTCTTCCCCTAATTCACGGTAGGCATCATTTAGGGGGGAAATTTTCTCAACGTCTTGTGAAAAAGTCAGCCAGCCGGCCGGGCCATGAATTTCACCATCGTATTCTGTGCTATTCCGAACTCCCACCACTATTTTTCGATCGGACGTCATGGGTAACACTACTGCCCCCATTCCCCGGGCAAGAAAATATCCTTGGTCCTCATGAAATTCTGTTCCCAATTCCATAAGTTTTACGACGTCTTCCTTACTTTTATTCATATCTTCTTTACATTCATAAAAATGAGTGACCCCGTAGCGGAAAACGGCGAGATGTGGCGGCGGCACGATTCGCCTGGGGGAAACCACTTCACACCCATCAAAACGGACTTTAAAATCTCGCGGTGCTATCTTGCCTTCCTGTACTAAACTTTCAAGATTGTGAATCCCTTGATCAAAAAGTGGAGCGGTACTGATATGACGACCTGCCCTTTCGATAGAACCTTTACAGTGGCCTTTAATGCCAATTTCTCTAACGCAACCAAAATCAAAAGGATCGAGATGGTAAAATGGGAAAATATCTTCTGCTTTAAGCTCGACAATTCTGTGAGGTTCTATTTTTCCAGTCATGATCATCAATCCTCCAGAACATCTCACCGCTTAGTATTCTGATTTAGCCTCTTTCTTTATAAACTTTATGATTTTTTACTTGAGTGCAGTAACATTTATAAAGAACCCTTGCTGCTTTTTTAGCATGGCAGCAGCCAATTACTTATTATTTTTAGGCACCACCATTGATGATGAAGAAGAAAATATGTCTCCTGAAAACAGAGACGTTCTGGATATAGTGCAAACCCTGCAACAGGGGGGATATAATCCTATTTTGCTCATGGGAGAAACTGAAGTGGACCATCACCGGTGGTCAATAGATGCTCCCTATCTTTGGCAAAAAATAGGAGGAGAACTGCCTGATTATTATGGCCCACAGCAGTTTCATGAAGAAAGCATCAAAGTGGATTATGTTGTATGTGACAAAGTAAGTTGTTTTTTGGCTTCTATGAGGGGAGACTCTAGAGTGAACAAGCCAAATCATCCCTCCGATAGACCTCGAGACTGTTTTATGCAATGGGGCAATACTGTCCATATACCGGAACTCTACACCGACGAAGTAAGTGAACATTTGCAGGAATTTCTAAGACGCAGAGAGCTGCCAAGTGGACCTTATCGAGCAACAGGATGGTTAAATAGAAGATTCCTAGAATTACTGCAAGAGCGGAATGTTACCCTGGATTTTAGGTACAATTCTCCTTTCGGAGAAGGAGGCAAAGGCATTAATCTTGAAAGATTCGCCCTGGTATCTTCTCAAATTAGACCGCAAACAGAAATAGTACCCGTGGATATGCCCTGTTATTATCTCGACCCCGTCTCCTGTTATATTCTTGGTGAGACTATGTCTCCTCAACAGCATCTTGGTCATATTGACTATCATGTAAATGGTGTAATATATCAAGATACTCCTCTATTGTTAGTTGATCCTGAGATGTATACTGCAAATAAAGATGTTTTTGAAAGAATAAAAAAAGAAAGAAAAGCAGAAATTATTTACGTCGCTGAAGAAGAAAGGAACAGGATTCCTGCAAATTTTCTAGTCCTTCCTGACCAAAAATTACTCTTGGCAGGAGGAATACCAAAAACGAAGCGGAGAATAGAACAAATAGTGGGGGCGGAGAATATTCTGGAAACGGAAAGACCATTAGACTATCTGTTAAGCCATAAATTTGGAATTCGCTGCTTTACAAATATGATTAAATGGTAACTACTTCGAGTAATGATACACTTTCACCTGATAAAACTCCCGGGAAATATCCCGCTGATACCGTCGGTCCAGCAAGTCACGATAATAATTTCCCGTTTTCGTATTTCTCGCTAAAATCAGCCAAAATTCCGTTTCGCCAGTGAGGCTGGAGAATACGTCTTGATCGGAAAGCTGAGTAAATTGTCGCGGCTGCTCAGAAGAAGTTAATTTCAGGAGCTGATATTGATGGGGAAAATAATATTTGAGTAGAAATTCATTAGAAACACCTCCTTTGTCCAACAAAATCAAAGGTGTCATAGAATTATTCTGCCTATGTTCAGCAATAAATTGTGTCGCTTCCCGCCATTCTGGTTTGGTGGTGGTGCCGTAATATTCATATAACGCCGTGGTGCTTACCAAGAGAACGATAATCACCATTGCCGTTGCTACTTTTTTCCAACGCAGAGAAGAAATTTTCCACGCGAGAAAAACATACCAGAGTGGCGCTAGAAAAAAAGAGTGCCGAATCAAGAAATAAGAATGGGTGATGGGATAGCGGGTGATGGGAATCGTGAACAGCGTCACGGGAAAAAAAGAAAAATAGAGGTAGATGCTTCCCGCAGTGATAACTATCAGGGAAAAGAATGCATCAAAACGAGGGCTAGTCAACACCGGGACAATATACTTTTTTCCCCACAGCACCAAGAGCAGGAAAAAGACAAAGGCCAGAACCGGCAGGGCATAAAAAAATAAGCCCAGTGATGCTAACACGGAAGGCAGGCTCTTGCTGATTAAAACATCACGCAATCCGGTATTGAGAGTGGAAAATTGAACTTTGAGAATGGGCCACAATACCGCACCAATCCCTCCGAGGAGAATACCGTGAGTCCAGAGCCATTTTTTCCATAGAAGCAGAGATATTTTTTTATTCTTGGTATAAAATAAAATAAGTGCTGAGTAAATGGCCATCATCACCAGTGCGAGATAATTCACCAACAAAGCTGTCGCCATCGTTACCAAATAAGCCCAAAAAGAGACTTCTTTCTGCTCATCACTCATGTTCTCTTCATCCAGAACGATCCACATGAAAAAATAGGCTGAGAGCAACACGAGAAAGGTAAAGAGGCTATATAAGCGCGCTTCCTGGGAAAAAAGTATTTGCAGCATCGACGTCGACATAAACAAACTGGCCAGCAAGGCGACGTGTTCATCCCAAAGCCGGCGTACGATAAGGAACAAGACGATGATTGATAAAATACCAAAAAGGACGGAGGGCAAGCGGACAGAAAATTCTGAATTGCCAAACCACCATAGCCAATAATGCAGCAAGAGATAATGACCAGGGGGAGCTGCTTCTGTGGTGGAGATGCGTTGGATAAATTGCTTCCAATCCTGCAGTTGGGCATGATGGACAGTGAAAGCTTCATCAGTCCAAAGACTTTCCTCATCGAGATGATAGAGACGCAGAACGGTGCCGAGGAGCAGGATGGAGAGGAGCAGGAATAGAGCGAGATTGATTTTTAAAGAATGATTTTTATTCACTCTGGGCAATAGCAAGTCCATATGAAACTCCTCACTACATTTTGTATATAAAGATTGTTAAAGAGTAGCCGCCTACAAAATCATAAATCTTTTAAACCTTACCACGGAAGGAGCACTATGAAAAAAAAGCAAGCCATTTCTATTGTCATACCCTGCTACAATGAGGAAGCAAGTCTTTCCCAGTTAGCCCAGCAACTGCTTCCCGCCATTGATAAACTTTCCCGGAAATATACTGTTGAACCGATTTTTGTGGATGATGGCAGCATTGATCGAACCAATGAACTTCTGCATCAGCATTTCGCCGGACTGGCAAATGTAAAGATTGTCAAGCATGAAAAAAATAAAAATCTGGGCGCGGCGTTGAGGACAGGATTTTCCCAAGCAAGCGGAGATCTTGTTGCGGCGTTAGATAGCGACTGTACCTATAGCCCGGAATTGATCGCGACGATGATCGAGATGATGGATGAACAGACTCATATTGTTACCGTTTCGCCATATCACCCGCAGGGGAAAGTCCATAATGTGCCCGCCCACCGGATTTTTTTGAGCAAGAGCGCATCCAGGTTGTATAAAATAGTATTGGGTTGTCCGCTCCATACTTATACAGCCATGGTGCGGGTGTACAAGAAAGAAGTCATCCAGAACGTGTCCTTTGAAGCTGACAATTTTCTGGGCGTCACCGAACTCTTGGTGAAAGCTGTCCTAAAAGGTTACCAAGTCAAAGAACTGCCGGTAGAATTGGAGGCACGGAAATTTGGCATCTCCAAAATGAAAAAATTCCCGATAACAGTTATTGGAAATCACCTTTCACTGCTTTCTACAGTGATGAAGCACAAACTGTTCAGGAACAGCCTATGAAAATAGTTACCATTCTGGGAACGCGGCCGGAGATCATTAAACTTTCTCCGTTGATTCCACTGCTGGAGAATGAGTTTAACCATTTCATTCTGCACACCGGCCAGCATTATGACTATGAAATGGATGAAGTTTTCTTCCAGAATCTTCAGTTGCCACAGCCAAAATACAACCTCCGAGTCGGTTCTGGCCCACAAGGGAAACAGACCGGACTGATGATTGAGAAAGCAGAAGAAATTATTGTAGCAGAGAAACCAGATTTAGTTATTGTGCAAGGCGATACGAATACAGTTCTCGCCGGGGTTTTAGTAGCTGCCAAACTCCACATTCGCTTAATGCATGTAGAGTCAGGATGCCGATCTTTTAATCGTCGCATGCCCGAGGAGATTAACCGCATTGTTGCTGATCATATCGCTGACGATCTCCTGGCACCAGATGAAGAAAGCGTTAAAAATCTTCTTCGGGAGGGTATTCCATCAGAAAAAATTTCCTTAGTGGGCAGCACTGTTTTTGATGCCGTGTCAAGAAATAAGGAGCTGGCCCAACCGGAATTAATCTTAAATCAGTTTGGCTTAATCAGAGAAAAATTCATTCTCGTTACTCTCCATCGGGCAGAAAATACTGACCTGGTCAAAAATTTAAGAAATATCGTTAACGCCTTAAATCAAATTGCCTTTAAAACAGAAATTATTTTTCCTGTCCATCCCCGCACCAGAAAGGTTATGAGTGAAAACAATCTTATCCTCAATGCAAAAATCAAAGTAGTTGATCCTTTGTCTTACCTCTCTTTTTTAAGCCTGTTATCAGCCTGCAGGGTATGCCTCACCGATAGTGGGGGAATCCAGGAAGAAGCATTGGTGTTTAACGTTCCCTGTCTAATCCCCCGGGAGGAAACCGAGTGGACGAGATTGATACAAGCTGGCAAAAACCTTCTTCTCGGCACCACGACGGAGAAAATTATTTCCACGGTAACCACTTTATTGGAGAATGAAGAAGAATTACAAAAAATTAAAAATAGGCCCTGTCCATTTGAGGCCGGGGCAAGCCAAAAAATAATAGGGGTCATTAGACAGATTAAACAAATTAACCATGATTCATCCCACCGCTGACGTTTCTCCCCAGGCAACAATCGGAGAAAATGTAAAAATCTGGCATCAGGTCCAAGTCCGAGAACGAGCGGTCATTGGCGATAATTGTATCCTTGGAAAAAACACCTACATTGACCAGGAAGTACAAGTAGGGTCAAACTGCAAAATTCAGAATAACTCGTCCATCTATCGAGGAGCAACCATGGAGAACGGCGTGTTCATTGGCCCTCATTGTGTTCTCACCAACGACAAACTGCCGCGGGCGATTACTGTTCAAGGGATACTTAAAACTGATTCCGACTGGGAGCAGATGCCCATCCTAATCAAAGAAGGTGCCTCGCTGGGAGCACGAACAGTGGTTCTTCCCGGAATAACTATTGGCCGCTGGGCGATGATTGGTGCTGGATCAATCGTAACGAAAGACGTCCCTGATTATGGATTAGCATATGGGAACCCGGCCCGGCTGCAAGGGTATGTTTGCCCTTGTGGAAGGAAACTAGAAGTGGGTAAGAAAGGTGGAGAACGATGCGATTTTTGTAATAATCATCCCTAACCCTGTTTAGTTTCATAACCTATTTAAACCACATTTGGAAGGTCTCATGAACAGGAAATATGGTTACATTTAAAGAAGATTATAACAGTTGGGAAGAGCACCAGAAGAGTTATTCATGTTATTCGCCGTACACCATTGCTCGTCATTGTATTTATCCTGCAGTGATGCCACTCAATCCAAAGTTTTCTCTCTCCCCGATTCCCGTTCCCCTCGCAGAAGGCGATGCCGGTAATTTACAGGAACAGGTGGATGCCTACTGGGAAAAACATTTTGCGGCAACGTCTGAAAACAGAAAGTTGTATGGCGTTTATAGTCTGGAGAATCTGCGCTGGGAAGATGGGAAGTTCCTCATTAGTGCTTGGTCAAGCGATTATGCTACTTCCCGGTTTGCCAATCGCCCTGATAAAGAAGAACTCTGGAGAAACCTGAACTCAGAACAGAAATCGTATTTGGAAAAAGTACTCTTTCCCGGTGTCATTGTCGTGCCGCAATTAGCAGGCACTAATAAATACCTTTTTGCTTCCAGGAAAGATCGAAGGGGAGAAGCGATAGGGCGAAGAGATCAATCACTGGAAACACCACAAAGCCTTATTCAGAGGAATGGAGCTGGCGATCCGATTCAGGAAACGATAGAGATGTTACTTTCAACTGAAGGGGGAATCTCGAAAGAGCAGGTCACTCCACCCCTCCTTCGTGGATTACAAACCTCTGCCCTCTATGGGGATTTTACTTTCATCTTCACGGTTGAAGTTGACCCTAATGCTGAAGAGGTTACCGTGAGCCGAAATTTAACGCCACAGCAATACGAGAGAAAGTGGTTAACTGCATCTACTCTTCATGAACTGCCAAAAAACCACATTAATCCGGCAATTTACAATGCTCTTTTGCTCTCACGAATACTTACCAAGTAAATGCAAAAGTAAAAATGTTCTCTCCCAGTTAGTCCGGTTACTTTTCTCTGACACTTATTTTCTTTTTTCATAAATCTCTGTTTCCCAACGTTTATAAAGAAAAATTTAAGTGTTTTCAGCATGATTCCCATAGCCAAGCCTCTGCTGGGAGAAGAAGAAAAAAGAGCTGTCCTCGATGTTTTAGATTCAGGCATGCTCGCCCAGGGGAAAAAAGTTGCTGAATTTGAACAGGCTTTTGCAAAATTTATCGGAGTACAACACGCTATTGCTACCTCCAATGGAACAACAGCACTTCATGCGGCCTTGCTTGCGCATGATATCGGCGAGGGAGATGAGGTCATTACTACCCCTTTTAGTTTTGTTGCTACTGCCAATGTTATCCGTTTAGTCGGCGCAATTCCCGTCTTTGTGGATATTGACGACACCTTCAACATCAACGCAGATTTGATTGAAGCAGTAATCACGCCTAGAACCAAAGCGATCATGCCAGTTCATTTATTTGGCTTGCCAGCACCGATGGACAAAATCATGGCAATTGCCACGCAACATCAGCTATTGGTCATCGAAGATGCCTGCCAGGCGCATGGCGCAGAGTTTCAGGGAAAGAAAGTCGGCTCCTTTTCCACTGGCTGTTTTTCGTTTTATCCCACCAAGAATATGACCACCGGTGAGGGTGGCATGATCACCACCAATGATAACGTGCTGGCAGCAAAGATCAGAAAAATTATCAACCACGGCTCAGAAAAAAGATACTACCACGATTTTATCGGGCATAATTTTCGTCTTACTGATATTGCTGCTGCCATAGGCATTGAACAGCTCAAGAAACTGCCAGCATTCACTCAGCTGCGGCAGGAAAATGCCCGCTACTTAAGTTCTCAGATATCTGCCATTGCTGGACTCAAAACTCCGGTGATGGATGCAGGACACGTATTTCATCAGTACACGATATTGGTAACTCCGCAATTTCCAGTAGGAAGAGATCAGCTCTTACAGCATCTGACACAACGAGGAATTGGAACCGCCGTATTCTATCCCCTTCCTATTCACCAGCAAAAAGCTTATCCAGAATTTCATCATCAACATTTTCCGGTTACCGAAACCGTGGCGCAGCAAGTTCTTTCTCTGCCAGTTCATCCCCAACTTACAGCATCCGACTTAGCGACCATCATTGAGGTTATCTCACATGTTCGGTAAACCATTACTCGTCTCTGATAAACAATTGCTAAGATTACACTACAAAGCACAACGCAGGAACATGACCTTAACAGATGTTCATCACAAAAGTCAAATCATTATTGATAAACTCATTTC
>JAHFRS010000008.1:0-8801 GCA_023266155.1 archaeon | reverse complement strand
GTAAACCATTACTCGTCTCTGATAAACAATTGCTAAGATTACACTACAAAGCACAACGCAGGAACATGACCTTAACAGATGTTCATCACAAAAGTCAAATCATTATTGATAAACTCATTTCCTTGCCAGAATTTTTACATAGTGACGTATGCTTGCTGTATATGCCGATTCACCATGAGGTTGACGTTACCTCTTTGCTTCAGAGTGGCAAAAAGATTGTGCTTCCCGCAGTGCGCGAAGGAAATTTACAGTTATATTCCATCACTTCAGACAGCGATTTACAACAAGGTGCGTATGGAATTCTCGAACCACGTGAAGATTGTCCACTGATTTCTCCCTCAGACATTCAACTTGCCATCATCCCTGCCCTCGCGTTTGACGCGCAGGGGTATCGCTTGGGATATGGAAAAGGCTATTATGATAAATTTCTGCCGCAAATTACTACCAGAAAAATTGGTGTGGCGTATGAATTTCAAATCATCGAACAAGTGCAATTTCCTCGCGAAACTCACGACAGCCCAGTTGAGATGATCATCACTGAAGAACAAGTGAGGGTGTGCCATGATTGACCCCATTTGGAATGTAATCCAACAAGAAAAAGTACGCCAGCAACAAACACTGCAACTGATTCCATCAGAAAATTATGCGAGCAAAGAAGTTCTTGCTGCCTGTGGCTCCATCCTGAGCAACAAATATGCTGAAGGCTATCCTGGCAAGCGATATTATCAAGGAAATATTCACATTGATGAGATTGAGCAGCTAGCGATTGAGCGGGCAAAAAAATTGTTTGGCGCTGAGCATGCCAATGTGCAGCCATTATCTGGCGCGCCTGCCAATCTTGCTGTTTTTTTCGCTCTGCTGCAGCCAGGGGATAAAATCATGGCAATGCCTTTAGATCACGGTGGCCATTTAACGCATGGTTCTCCCGCTAATTTTTCCGGAAAAACCTACACGATTATTCCTTATCGCGTTGATCCAGAAACCGAGCAGCTTGATTACCAGATGATTCGCACTCTTGCTCTTCAAGAAAAACCCAAATTAATCCTGAGCGGATTTACTGCCTATCCCCGAAAAATTAATTTTAAGATAATGCACGAGATTGCAGAAGACGTTGGTGCCTATTCCATGGCCGACATCTCTCATATCGCCGGGCTGATCGTTGGTGGAGTTCATCCCTCTCCTTTCCCATTTACTGATGTTGTGACAACCACAACTCATAAGACCTTACGCGGTCCCCGCTCTGCAATTATTGTAAGCAAGCAGGAAGATCGTCTCCATGGAATCTACCATAAAAACAGCAAGAAAAATTTAGCACAGCGCATTGACAGTGCCGTCTTTCCAGGGCTTCAAGGTGGTCCTCATCAGCATACCATTGCCGCAAAAGCGATTGCCTTTGAAGAAGCTCTTCGGCCAGAATTTAAAGTATATGCACAGCAGGTAGTCAACAATGCACAAGTACTCGCCGCAACCTTGATGGAAGAAGGCATAAAACTAGTTTCCAATGGCACTGATACTCATTTGCTGCTGATAGACCTTTTGAAAACCAGTTTCATCAATAAGCCAGGACTAGGAAGAATCGCGGCAGTCGCTTTGGAGAATGCGGGCATTGTCTGTAATGCTAATACTATTCCTTTTGATCCTTCCACACCTTTTACACCCAGTGGTTTACGTCTAGGAACACCAGCTCTCACGACGCGGGGAATGAAAGAAGCAGAAATGAAAAAGATTGGGGTATGGATTTCATCTATTCTCCATGATTTAGGGAATGAGCAATTACAGAAAACGATTTGTGAACAGGTAAAATCCCTTTGTGAACAATTTCCCATTTACGATGATCTATACCTATAAACATCTATAAAAATCATTAAACATGGTAGCACAACTATTAGACGGAAAAAAAATTGCAGCGAAGATCTTGGCGAAAGTACAGCAAGCGATAGTCTCATTGCCGCAAAAGCCTCGTCTGGCAATAGTACGTTGTGGTGATGATCCTGCATCAGTCCTTTATACTGCCATGAAACAGAAGAAAGCAGAGGAAATTGGCATTCAGGCCGAGCTGTATGTTTTTTCAGGTACAATAGATCAGCAAAAAGTTATTGAAAAAATCCAGTGTCTCAATGCTACCGTCGATGGAATTATGGTGCAGCTTCCTCTTCCTGCCCATCTCTCAGAACGCCAGATCTGTGACGCTATTGATATCGATAAAGACGTTGATGGCCTGACACAACAGAGTTTAGCGCAAGTTATGAATAATCAGGAACTTCATGCTCCTGCAACTCCTAAAGCGGTCATTCGCCTGCTTGATGAATATCATCTTCCACTTGCCGGAAAACAGGTCGTGATTGTCGGCAGAAGTGCGTTGATTGGAAAACCACTTGCGATAATGGCCTTGCATCGGGATGCTACCGTCAGCATCTGCCATAGTAAAACGCCGGATTTAGCAAAGCATACTCGTCACGCTGACGTTCTGATTTCTGCCGTTGGCAAACCACATTTTATTACTTCAGACATGATTCAAGAAAATGCCATAGTCATTGATGTTGGAATTAGTAAGCAAGATAACCAGACCAAAGGTGATATTCATCCTGATGTCATCCAAAAAGCGGCATTTCTTGCACCCGTTCCAGGAGGCGTTGGCCCTATGACCATCGCGATGTTGCTTGAAGCTGTTGCCGAAGCGAAAATTTATAAAATGAACCCAAGGGAGAAGATAAAATCAGAGAAAGAAGAATAGGTATGATTAATTAGAGAGAGAAGAACCGTAATACTTCAGTAATGTGAAGCACCATCATCCTTCAAGTTGAGCCTCTTCGATGTAATAGTGAGCAGACAAGGGGGACTTGCCCCCTACGGGGAACGCACAATGAAGCAGCGACTTCATTGGCGTACCGGTGAAATCGTTGTTTCACCGTGTACGTCTGCCTTCGAGAAACAGATTTATAGGCGAGAAGATGATGGTGCTTCACTTCAGGATACTGAAGTATTACGAAGAACCGATATGATTAATGAGGGGGAGAAAAAAAGATGATTAAAGTTGGCGTTATTGGAGTAGGTTCCATGGGGCAAAACCATGCTCGTGTCTATTTTCATAGCGACAATGTTGAACTGATTGCCGTCGCCGATCAAAATTTAGGATGTGCTGAAAAAGTAGGCCGTAAATATAACGCCCGGTTCTATGAAGATTATCGGGAAATGCTGGAGAAGGAACAACTCGATGCCGTTTCCATTGTTGTACCAACGAGCTTACATCATGAAGTGGCGCTCTCAGCTTTGAACAAAAAAAAACATGTGCTTCTTGAAAAGCCGATTGCTTCAACGGAACAACAAGCACAGGAAATCATTGATTGTGCCGCAAAGAATAACGTGAAACTGATGATCGGACATATTGAACGATTCAATACTGCAGTTACTGAACTCAAAAAAAGACTCAATCAGGGAGATCTTGGTGAAATATATAAAATTGAAGTCCAGCGGATCGGGCCATTTCCCTCCAGAATTACTGATGTCGGTGTCATTACTGATCTTTCCGTCCATGATTTGGACATCATCAGCTACCTGATGAATTCGGAACCGGCGCGAATTTATTCTGAAAAACAACAAAAGCTTCATCCTCATGCTGAAGACTCAGTTACCAGTCTCGTGCGTTACAAAAATGGTGTCTTGGCCGTGCTCAATGTCAATTATCTCTCCCCGACAAAAATCCGTCAGCTTAAAATATTCGGAAAAAAAGGGCTGTTTGAAGTCAATTATCTTGATCAAGAATTATTCTTTTACGAAAACAATTCCTATTCCAGTAATAATTGGGAAAGTGTCTCTGAAGGCGACATGAAAAAAATTATCATCCAGAAAAAAGAGCCGCTGCAGGTGGAGATTGAAGCATTCCTGGAATGCGCCAGGAAAGACCAACCGTCGCCGGTCAGCGGTGAGCAGGGGCTGAAAGTATTACACATTGCCAATCAGCTTTTGAACTCAGCAAATAATGTGAGGATCATTGAACTATGAAGGTCATCATTACCATCCCGGCATATAATGAAGAGCAGACTTTACTTTTTGTGCTTCAGGAAATAACCGCCGTCATGAAGAGAACTAATTATCATTATAAAATCCTGGTTGTTGACGATGGTTCTACTGATAAAACAAGAGACGTTGCCAGGCAGTATGGCGCCATCATCGTGTCCAATAAGCGTAATGTCGGGTTAGCAGAAACTTTTCGCGTGGAGATGAAAGAGTGCCTGAAACGGAAAGCGGACATGATCATCCATACTGATGCTGATGGCCAATATCATCCCCAGCACATTCCTGAATTGATTGAAAAGGTGAATAGTGGATATGATCTGGTGTTAGGGAGCCGTTTTTCGGGAAGGAACAGGTCGATGCCTTGGCTTAAAAGATTGGGTAACATTGCCTTTTCACGAGTATTAACATCGTTAACCAAAGTACAGATCACTGATTCTACCACGGGATTCCGTGCTTTTACCGCGGCAGTAGCTCGAGACATTAATTATATCAATACTTTTACCTATACTCAGGAACAGATTATCAAAGCTGCCAAACAGGGATTTAAAATCACGGAGATTCCCGTTACCACCAGGAAAACGAGGAAAAGCCGGCTGTTTAAAAACCCCTGGCAATATGCGGTGAAAGCCTGGATCAACATCTTCCGCATTTACCGGGATTATGAGCCGCTGGCTTTTTTCGGAAGAATAGGATTGCTGGGGCTCTCTGGAGGGATGATCATCGGCTTTTACTTTGTCTATCTTCATTTCACCAGCGGTATCAAAGGCCATTTTGGATTGTTGTTCCTAATGCTGATCCTGCTGGTGTTTGGATTGCAAACGGTACTGTTTGGCTTTTTGGCGGATATGGTGAAGAAATGAAGGGCATATTAAACTTGCGCATTATTCATCATCTCCCAAACGGATTATTTTAAAAAGAGGGGTCAAAACTATCATGAAAATTGCCATTATTTTAGGAACCAGGCCAGAAATAATTAAAATGTGGAGTATTATCCATCAATTACATGAACAAAAATCAGATTACCTCATTATCCATACCAACCAACACTATTCGTCAAATATGAACGAGGTCTTTTTTCAATCTTTGCGTTTGCCACTGCCTCATCATAATCTCCATGTCGGATCTGACACTCAAGGAAAACAGATCGCGTTGATGCTCACAAAAATTAAAGAGATTCTTGTAAAAGAAAAACCAGATTGTGTCATGGTCGCAGGAGACACGAACACCGTCCTAGGTGGCGCTCTCGCCGCATCTCAATTAGGAATTAAAATCGCCCATGTGGAAGCCGGCTTAAGGAGTTTCGATAGCACTATGCCTGAGGAAATCAATCGCATTCTCACTGACCATCTTTCTGACTATCTTTTTGCCCCCACCAAAACTCAAGAAAAACATCTACTGTATGAGGAGGTATCTCCTCAAAAGATCCATATAGTTGGAAATTCTGTTGCAGATGCTGTTCTAGGACATCTTAAAGATGTAAAAAAAATAGATTACCTACCCAAACATTCTTTGCGAAAACAAGAGTATTTCTTGATAACTATCCATCGAGCAGAAAACACCGATAATAAAGAAAGACTGCAAAAGTTGCTCAAATCGTTGGAAAAAGTGTATCAAAAATATGGCCAAACTCTATTTTATCCAATACATCCACGAACGAAAAAGAGAATAGCTGAATTTAAACTAAAAGTTCCCAAAGGAGTCATTTTAAGTGATCCACTCGACTATTTTGAATTCTTACAATTAATTGAGAATGCTAAAGTGGTTTTGACCGATTCAGGTGGCGTTCAGGAAGAAGCATGTATATTAAAAACTCCTTGTCTCACTTTGAGGGACAATACTGAACGGCCAGAAACAGTAGAAGTTGGCGCAAATATCATTGCCGGAACCAAACCAGCAAAGATACTCAGCTCCATTAAACTAATGATGGAAAGTAAAAGAAATTGGATAAGCCCTTTTGGAAATGGCGATACTGGTAAGAAAATTATCGATATCATTCAAAAAGATTTTAATTCTCTTTCCTGAAATAAAAAGTAATGCGAGCTACCCCGGGCGCTAAAGACAAGGATTCACCAAAACCGAATTATTTATAAATAATGTGGTCTTATAAGAAAGAATAAACTACATAAGGATCGATCAAGCCATATAAATTCAACAGAAAAATAAAATGCAGGAAAAACAAGCTGAGGTGTCAGCAGCAATAATACATTTGATCTAAAAGGGGACAACTGGGAATGTACGACAATGAAAAAACTGAGAGTAATTGTGGTGGGATTCAATCCGCTAACGCGAAAAGGCTTGCAGGTGGTGCGGGAACTGGATTGTTGCGAACTTGTCGGTCTGATAACGATGCCGCCGGAAGCGGCAAGGGGGAAGTCCAACTATGATCCTCTGGCCGAGCTGGCTGCGGAATTGCATGAAAATACACTGTACATCGGGGATATCAATGGCACCCGCGCGCAGGAGTGGATAAGAATACGCAATTCTGACATAATTCTACAACTCGGATGGTCGCAGATATTTACCAGCGAGACATTGAAACTTCCCCGAATGTTCTGCGTTGGAATACACCCGGCACCGCTTCCGGTGGGGCGCGGGGCGGCTGTGCTCAACTGGAAAATAATCGAAGGTGGCGGCTCGTGGGGTAACAGCCTCTTTATTATGGAACCGACAACAGACACAGGTGACATCTTGGATTTCGAGCCTTTCGCTATTGAGAAACGCGATGACATTTACACCGCCTTCTGCAAAGTCGACAGAACGGCAGCCATGATGCTACGGAGAACCCTCCCACGACTGGCTGACGGTACTTTTACGGCAATAAAACAAGACAATTCAAAGGCAACTCGATACAGGAAACGCACTCCCGATGACGGCAGGCTGGATGTCAACTGGAACGCGGAGAAGATTTGCAGATACATTCACGCATTGACACATCCTTATCCAGGCGCATTCTTTTCAATGAAACTCGGCTGCTTCCTCGTCTGGCAGGCGGAAAAATGGAAAGCTGACGAAGTTGATAACATGATGCCAGGCAGTCTTGTCAGTATTCAACACGGCAGCGGAATCGTAATTCAGATAGGGGAGAACGATTCCATTCTGCTCAAACTGGTCACACCGCCGGGAGATTTCGAATGTTGGGCCGACGAATGGGCATCAGAAATGGGTCTTAAGATGGGACAAAAACTCTTTGACTGAAAAACGATTTGACAAGAAACTACACAGCGAAAAGAACTTTATGAAACAAGAAGATATAAACCCAAAGAATGAACCAATATTCTGCTTCACGTCTGACGTGGACTGGGCTTCGGACATAGTGTGGCGGAAAATGCACCAACTGTACGAAAGTTATAAGATTCCGCCGACGTACTTCATATCTCACAACAGCGAGTTCTTGAGAGAACTCAAAACAGAGGCAAAGTCAGCTTTTGGAATTCACCCGAATTTCATGCCTGGAAGCAGCCAAGGGAAAAGCGTGGCTGAGATTGTTGATTTCGTTTTTTCTCTCGTACCAGGGACGCAATACTCACGCTGCCACGTTTACTTCGATTCGAACGAGATTTCCTACCTTCTACGTAAGCGCGGCATACTCTTTGATTCGAACACGTGCACCCGTCTCGCGTCTGACATCAAGCCTTTTATCTTAAATTCGGGCATAATGCGATTTCCTGTCTTTTTTGAAGATGGAAATTACTCTGAATTAAAACGGGACTGGGCATTCGAAACACTACTTCCTACCCTCGAAACTCCGGGGCTTAAAATTTTCGATCTTCACCCAGTGAACGTGATTTTCAATGTTCCTGATCGAGAACATTACAACGTGTTGAGACAGGCGTTTCCTGCAGGGAGGTGGTCTGAGATGAGTGCAAAGGACATCACCAATTATGCTTTCAAAGGCGAGGGGCCACTTACTCTTACACGCGAGATTTTTAAGTATGTAACCTCAAAGAAAAAAAAGGTTCTATCTTTCACTGAGCTTTGCCGGAGGTATAGAGAGTTTTGAATAACCTATCGAAGGCTGCAGCCTTCGGAGGTTTCCGAAAAACACGTTTTTTCGTTAACCTATCAAATAGTTCAAAATTCCAATATGCTGGGAAACATAGTTTCCTGCATCCCAGAAACTAATGTTTCTGAGGGGATTTCTTTGAATAAGTTTGCGCATACCCAACATCGTGTGATGTTCTGCTCCTTCCACATCCAATTTGATAAAATTGACTATTGACTCATTTCTTTGTTTGAAATAATCATCCAACGCAACAGCCTCTACTTCAAAAAAGCTATCTTGTGTATATTGATTTTTGACAATAGAATGCGTTGTCGTTCTATTCTTCTTAGCTAAATACAACTTAATTACACCTGGTTTATCAGAAATGGCTTTCTGTTCTGCAATAACATTTGTATACTTATTCTCTTCAATGTTCTTCTTGAGCAAAGCAAAAGTTTCTGGATGAGGCTCAAACGCATAGACTTTTCCTTTTTCCCCCACTAACTTAGCTAAAGCAAGAGTATGGCAACCTATATTTGCGCCAATATCAACAACAATATCGCCATCTTTTACTTCTTTGGCAAAGAGTTCAGTAATGAAAGATTCATACTCTCCCCGAGTTGAAAGTCGTAGAGAATCTACTGAATCAAGATAAAATGTGTGTCCATTCATCTGCACTGTATCTGACTTAATATATTGAATAAGTTTTTTATTGAGAAAACGTAAAAAATAAGGACGTATCCCCCTACTGGTTAGAAAACGATGCCCTTTTTTATATGCAATTACGAAGTGTTTCTTGATC
>JAHFRS010000178.1 GCA_023266155.1 archaeon | reverse complement strand
TTTCCTCGTTTTAGCTTCCTCAACACCTCTTTTAAATACTTGGTCCGATGCGTCCCTGGTAAACCACGGGAGATCTGATAGAAAGGATTATGGGGATATTTCTGGCGCAACTTCTTTCGTTCCTCATAGCTGGTATAAAAATCGTCGAGGGAGAAAGAGATGACATGATAACCCTGCTGCTGGAGATGGTCCTGAATGAACTTGACGAGCGTAGTCTTGCCGGTTCCTTGTCCACCCTGAAAGCCAATGATGGTGGTTTTGTTTTTTCGATATTGACTATTAATTGTCTGCACTAAGGGAATAAGAATAGTGTTGATTTCTGGAGGTGTGTAAACGTAATTTAGGAAAAGCCTCTTTTTCATAACAGGAAGGAAAAACAGCAAGAGTTAAAAAATCTTCCCTTAACCACCACGAACCATAACAAAGATTTTAAATACTACCTCTGGCCGTAGCAAAGGCAAAAAGAGAACCACCATGATCCGCCGACGCTTCGTCACCTTGAATGAGATGTTTGACAAGTGGCACCATAGCCGTGTCAATAGTTGGATGGACCGCTTGACCTTTCCCCATATTCTGTTGGTCTGGATGGGCATCATTCTGTTATTTGGCCTGACCTACCACCATTTCTCTACTCAAGTTAATCATCTGTACTATAACCAAAATCAGCAACCAGTACAGGAATTATCAGATGCCATTTATTTCAGTTTTATTACCGCCACCTCAACTGGCTTTGGCGATATTGTGCCATTAGGGGGATTTAAAGTCATTGCTATCTTGGAAGTTATTTTTGGACTGCTGCTGTTAGCCTTTGTGACTTCTAAATTGGTGTCTTTGAAGCAAGATATCATCCTCAATGAGATTTATGAAATGTCTTTCCAGGAACGAATCAACCGGCTGCGGTCAGCACTGCTGCTTTTTCGCCAGCATCTGAGCCGCCTTGTGAGTAGGATTGAAGAGCAAGCTATCCAGAAGCGGGAAATCAATGAACTATACATTTACCTTTCGTCTTTTGAAGACACTTTGAATGAAATCAGCAGCTTATTAGATTCAGAAAAGAAACATTATTTTACCAAAGAAATCGACGAAATCAATGCCGAACTGATCGTCAATAGCATCAACAGTTCTTTTGAGAAATTACGAGAATTCATTGCCCTTTGCACCCAAAAACAGGTGGAATGGAAGAGAGACATTGCCCTTAATCTGCTGGAACGAGGTATCATGATTAATGAAACAATTTTTGCCAAATTGCCGGTGAACTTGTCCCAGAGAAGGATCGGCGATCTGCGAACTCAAAATAAAGAAATTATCAATGCCATTCAGCGGGAAGTGCAGGGGAGATAGTACAATAGCGGAACGGATTAATTTCAACTATCATTGAACTTATCCATACTTTTTTAAAGAATTGAGCTCTCCACATGGAAATGTCTAAATCCAACTTCCTGTTAGTGGACTTAAATGAGCCTAAAGTCAAGAAACTCGCTGAAACCATCACCAGCGAGACCAGCCGTAAAATCCTCAATCGTCTAGCAGAGAAAGAAGATACTGAGCAGAATATTTCTAAGATGTTGCTGATACCGATTTCTACTGTGCACTATCACCTCCAAAAACTTCAGGAAGCCGCTTTGGTCAAAGTGGAAGAGTATCATTATAGCGTGAAAGGGAGGGAAGTGAATCATTACAAATTGGCGAATAAGTATATTATCATTGCACCGCAGAAAGTAGCAGGATTGAGGGAGAAACTTAAAGGAATCCTGCCAACGGGGCTGCTCATAGCAGTAATGAGTGGAATTATTGAATTTATTCAACGGATCCCAAAACCATTTGTTAAAAGCGCTTGGTATGCGGGAGAATCGTTGGCCATGGAAAGAGCAGCGATAACATCTCAGCTCCCCGTTGCTTTATGGTTTCTGATAGGAGGATTAACGGCAATAGCTCTCTATGGAATAATTATTGTTCTGAAAGAGAAAATGTTGAAGTGATTGATTCTCAAGACTTCAACCGTATTCGAACTCTACGCTGGATATAAATAAGCTTCATACCACATTCAGCGGCGTGAAGAGATAGCACCCACTTTCTTTCTGGATTTTCTCAACAGGGCTCATCAAGTTAGGGACATACGCCTTCCTGAAATAGAGAGCACCATCTCTAAAATCGAAGACTTGCTTAGCCGGAATTTCCCTGCCACCTTGTCTGATGATAAACAAGTCTTCAAGACGAGAAGCATAGGCATAGAACGTTTCTGCAGGTATTTCAGTAATGTTAAGTTTGCTTACATCGGGCCTGATAGTAATATCTGCAACAGCATCTCGCTCTGCTGCCCAGACAGGCCGAACTTGCGGGAGAATTTTTAGATTAGTCATGTTACCATAAACGCCTTGACAGATATTATCATCTGGCCTGGTTGATTCTGAACCTGTTTGTTCCCCTCCAGTTTTGCGAGGAAACATACCAACTTCAATGAAGAAGCGCTGTAATACATTGTAAGCATAAGCGTCTGCTTCCAGTGTACCATTGGTGCCACACTCCACAGAAATTGAAGGCGTGTACGGAGCTAAACGTTCTGCAATGGTACCCATCGGATTGTCAATAACAAAAGCATGGGGGGCTAATTTTCTCGCCAATCTGAGACTCTGTTCACTGATATCTCCAATAAATCCATGAGCTGGA
>JAHFRS010000177.1 GCA_023266155.1 archaeon | reverse complement strand
TTCAGATGGTCTCGGAACAACAAGCACAACAGCTCCTTGAAAAAATCCAGCATTTGCCGTTAGAGATTGTTCCAGGTGGTTCTGCCGCCAATACCATCCGCGGCGTAGCATTTCTTGGTGGGACCGCAACAGCTTTAGGTAAAGTGGGTCTTGATTATTATGGTGAACGCTATATTAAAGAAATGATAAGTGCTGGCGTGAATTCCAAAATCGTTCGAGACACAAACATTACCGGTCATGCCTTAACGTTTATCACACCAGATGCTCAGCGCACATTTTCCGTGCATCTTGGCGCAGCTTTGGAATTAAAGCCACAGGACATCAAGGAATTGGATATTGCTGAAAGCAAGATTCTGCATCTTGAAGGCTATCAATTAGAAGGCCCAACACAAGCTGCCGCCTTTCATGCAATCCAACTTGCCAAAAAAAATCAGACGTTGCTAGCATTAGATGTTGCTGATCCTGGTGTCATTCGTAGAAATAAAGAAATTATACAAAAGGTAGCGTCACAGGCAGATATTTTATTTCTTAACGAACAAGAGGCTTTAGAGTTTACAGGCAGGGAAGAAGAAAAAGCAGTGCAGGAAATTATTCAACAGAATCCCCATGTTCAGGCAGTGATTGTAAAACTAGGCTCCCGTGGTTCACTTATCTATCATCAAGGAAAAATAACCAAGATAGAATCATTTCTTGCAAAAGCTGTAGATACCACCGGGGCAGGAGACAGTTATGCTGCAGGTTTCTTGTATGGCTGGACGCAAGGGTGGGACATCGAAAAAGCAGGAAGATTGGGGTCATTGCTTGCGGCGAGAATTGTTGAGCTCAAAGGCGTCGCGTTGCACCGCCTCAACAAAGAGAAAGTATTTCTGGAGTTACAGGGAAAAGTTTAAATACAAGTCACTACTATAGAATAGATTATGAAACTTTGGCCAGCTGTTGAAATATATTGTTGAGGGTTCTCGATGAGTTTTTCATTATGGGGAAAAAATAATCGTCTGGAAGGCAAGCACGGTGTCGTCCACTATAAAACTATTGACCAACTGACATGTGCACGATTAGCCGCCATTGAAGTTCCTCGTTATCGCCCTGAAGAATTTGGCTGGTTTGGCATTGATGAAAAAATTATTCTTCTGCAGAAAAATGGAGAACGGGGAAAAATTCTGGCATCGGCACGTCAGCTTGATGAATTAGAAGACATCCTGAAACAAGAAATCAAAAAAAATTCTGGGAATATTGAGATTCATTTTGAACGAAGTATGCATGGGAGAAGTTCCATAGAGATAACGCGTGGAATTTTTAAAACGCCTTGGCAGGAATTTCAGATAGATAAAATTATTCGTGAGATGATGGAAGCCGCCGCCGCAAAAGCGCAGGTAATACCGCTTTATAGCGGAAAAGAACATCTCACCGGCACTCGTTCCTATGGGCACCATGTTCATTGGTCTGCAGGAGGACCACTAGAAACATTATTATTGTATAGCAGTATGCGTAACGAATTATGGCGCGTGACAGCTTTTGGCGCAAATTCACCCGTCTTCGATAAGACAGTTTTATGGCATTCGGAAAGATTAGGTAATACTTTTGTCACGGAAGTAGTGCCTAAGACTTATAAAATTAATCAAGCTGCTGTAAGAAAAATGGAACCTTTCAGCGAGAACGTCAAAAAATACCCTCTGCTCCTTGATAATTCTACCGGTACACTGGAAGTTCGCGCATCTGATATTGATCCTCGTTCATCCGCAACTGTTGCTTACATTACGTTACTCTTACGTACAGAACAACAAAAGATACGCGAGCAACAATCTCTGGCAATCTACAGCGATGACCTTATCTATCACAACATGATGGCAGCAAAACGTCATGGATTATCAGATCATGGCAGGGTAGAAATCCTGCGTGAACAAGAGGTGGGGAATGTTTCCATTCGACAGGAAATGATTCGTCATTATGAACAGGAAATTCTGCCAATTTTACGCCAATTACAAAAAGGACATGATGGAAAATTTATCCATCGGCAACAGTTAGAAGAAATTGAACGGCGGATTTATGATGGGCAAACACCGGCACAGCGCCAGATTGACAGGTATCAGAAAGTAAGGCATACCGGCAGCCATCAGCAAGGATTGATTGCCGCGCAGAAATTGAACTTTTATACGAGGAAAAAATATTCTTAAAATCACTTCTTCTTGCTCTTCTCTACTTTCTTCCCTAACTTCAACCGTTTGATCAATTCTTTATACCTATTTCTGATCGTCACTTCCGTAACCCCGGCAACGTCCGCAACTTCCCGCTGCGTTCTCTTCTCACCATGAATCAAACTGGCAACATACAGTGCAGCAGCAGCTATTCCCGTGGGCCCGCGACCAGACGTCAACTCAATATCCCGAGCCATTTCCAGAATTTCAACAGCTTTTGACTGCGTTTCCGCTGTTAATTTAAGAGCTGACGCAAAGCGAGGGATATAATCTGCAGGATTACTGGGGCGGATGCTGATCTCCAATTCCCTGGTCACAAAACGATAGGTTCGCCCAATTTCTTTCTTCTCAATACCTGACGCTTCTCCCATCTCATCTAATGTTCGGGGAATTTCGTGACGGCGGCAAGCAGCATAAAGTGCTCCCGCAACGACGGATTCCATTGACCGGCCGCGAACTAAGCCTTTCTGCACCGCTAACCGA
>JAHFRS010000176.1 GCA_023266155.1 archaeon | reverse complement strand
TTTATTTTGTCAAATACCCATGGTTGGATGAATAACTTTCGAGTGATTCTTATACGCTGGTCGAAACGACCAGATACTTATCTCGCAATGCTACACCTAACTTGTGGGGGGATTACATGGAGAGCAACAGGTCTATTGGGATAGGTTCTTAATTTCAAACAGCGAGATGACACCAATGCTAAACTGCCAGCTAAATCTCTTAACGTATCAGTTTCTAATTTCATGCTATCAATCACTTTTACCATTTTTAGTACAGGTTTAACAACTGAAATCTCTCTCCTAACTTTACTCTTATCTTCGCCCTTTCTGCTGGCGTTCTCCCTTTCTTTTCTTTTGGGATCCATTTGTTTGTTTTCCTAGATAGTTTCATCAATCTTTGTTTGTCGATGTAGTTGTAATAAACATCTCCAATATCATAGAGAGAAGAAATTCCCTCAAGGTCCTTGTTCCCTCTGGCATTTTTCTCCAACTTTCTGCTATACTGATGATCCCGTTCGATGCAATTATTGTTTCTTTTCAATCCATATTTCCTGCATTTGATGGGCACACCATGGGTCAATGTTGCCACATTGAAGAAATATTTGGTAAATCCTTTTTCGTAATGTGCTAGCTTGTCACTGGTAAAATTGAATTTCTTACCTTTCTTCTTTGCTTCGAGAAACTGATCGTAACAACGTTTCTTCATATCAGTAAAAATTTTCTCCGGCCCATCTTTATAAGTACGCTTTTTCGACGAAAAAGCATTAATTCTAAACTTTGTTTTCCTGTCTTTGCTTACCCAACGATAGAGCTTCTTTTTTTAAACTTCGATACAAATTCATCCAAATTAATTTTTCCGCTTAATTTTGGAATTTGTTTCAGATTAAATTTTCGGAGAACTTTACCATATTTCTGAACCCAATTATATGCGGTTGCTGGGCAAATATCTGCTTTATCATATTCCCTAAAATGTTTGCTTACTTCTTGATAAGGCATTCCTCTTTTTCGACAACTGATTGCTTCCGCAATAATTTCTGGTTTATGTTTCATTTTCCAGAAGCCATCATTTGGCACAAATCTGTTCTTGCATTTCTTACACCAATATCGTTGCTTCTTCCCAGAATCATTATGACGAAAGCCAGCTTTCACAATATTGTCTGATGATTTACAAAAGATACATTGAACCATTCTAATCACCTCTTTAGAAGAGAATGAATACTACTATTTAAATATATCCCGAAGATTAAACACTATCCGCTGATCTCATCCCGTTTAACTACACCCTGGAGTGCGCCCCATTAGGTTTACACCAAGTTAAGCCCCACTTTTATTTCCCCCATACTGGGCTTCATACCCCTTTCTTGCAAGCGCTGCACATAGAGGCGTGCAGCGACTATAGGAAACTGTCAATGAAGCCGGACAGGGCAAGCAGTTGGCGCTGGCGATGGATGGCGTGACGATCGGAAGGCAGATCAAGGAGGACGATGTTCTCTATACGGATATTCCGGAAGAACATTTCCGCAAGCTGAAAGAGCTGAAAAAGTATTTATTGATGAAAGAGCGGGATGTTTTGAAGGAGATTGTGGAAATTAAGAGGAAGCAAGAAGCGGTGTGGGGAGTGGGCTAATATTTTTCCATCTCCCTTTCCGCCTGCCGTATCTTCACTTTGGTGGCAGCGATTTCCTTCTCGATCTTTTCCAAGACGCGCGGCAGATTATACACACTCTTCTTGCTTATCCTATTTTTCACGTATACGACGGAGAAAGTAATCTTTCCGGAATCGTCATCCGTATTTTGGTCATAATAAAGCTCCGAATACTGTTGCTTCAGCCGCTGCACCATCCGGTAGAGAAGGTCACTCCCCACGCCGCTGACTAACTCCTTGAATCGCACCTCCACCGCTGGCTGCCTGGTCAGGGTGTGGCTGCAATATTCCACCTCCCGGCCGCGATATTTTCCTTTTAACGAGTACATGAACCAGGGCTGGCCGTTATTAAAGTGAGCCAGGTCTTCTTCCTTGCTGATCCGTAACTCTTTTCCCAGTCTCTGTTTCATGAACCGCACCGCTTCGGCCCGATTGAATTCACGAATGGTCACCTCTTCCAACTCTTCCACTGCTTGGGGGAAAGAATGATGAGCCGTTCCCATTGGAATGAAGATGCTGCGGCGGGAAGCCTGCCGATACGCTTCGCGGTCAAAATCAAAATAAGTATGCCCCGCCGGGAGGTCATCAATGATATTGCTGATAATGCCGCCAAAGAAATGATCGACCAGCTCCAGATGCGGACTCCATAACCCATAGCCACCCTCCAGAGGCTTTTCCGAGAAGAAGCGGAGAGGTATATCTAATACGCTTTCCTTATCCACCCGGACGAGAGGCTTCGCTTTACAGCTGCTGCTGTTGTTGTAAAGCTCTAACGGACCGCCCTGGAACAGGACGGCATATTCCTCTCCGGGATCAACTTTATGGGGTCGTGCTGTCGCCGGACTAACGATCCCCGGATCCATCATCCCCTGATTAACCATCCCGGGGCAGGCATATAATGTATATAAATAGTTATTGGTGTTCCAGAAAATATATTAAGGCCCCACTTAAACAGTGAACCCATGCAACGCCTTTCCATCCTTAACGGCAAGGAAATCAAGAAACTGAAAGAGAGCCTGCTGCAGCAGTTCGGCCATGCCCCGGAAGAAGATTATGCTTATTTACGG
>JAHFRS010000175.1 GCA_023266155.1 archaeon | reverse complement strand
TTTCACTCATCTTTGAATGCCGGTGCCAAAGGGATACATTGCCAGGGCCCATGGTGACATGAGCGATGCTCACATGAGGTAATGAAATGACTTCTCTTAACATTTGATTGCAGACGTTATCAACTGTCGGCAAGCTGTAGACGTCAATCAGTGTTGGGCTGGTCATGCAGATTAAAGGTCTTTGGAATATTTAAAACTATGGTTGCTTTTGTGAGGGTAGTTTTGGGGAGCAACACATCTCTTTCTTTTTTTCAGAAGCTCTTTTAAAGCAACCCTGCTTTTAAGCAACTATGAACTTTCAACATATCCATCCTGTGGAATCAAGTACGGAGCTGCTTGACATTGTTTTTCGTAAAGCGCGGGAAAAAAGCAGCGGACGAAAAATCGGGGGCACGGCCCTGCAAGTATCAAGGCAAAAAGAAAGTATCAAGCTGAATGTCATTAATGATATCCTGATCTCCCGGTTGGAGAACATTTTGAATGAATTCCCGAAAGAAAAAGAATTGCCGCCTTTCTATCAGGCTCTGCTGAAATTGACGCTGGACTATGTTTGGTTTAAGAAATCCTGTGGAGCGGTCTATTGGGCCCGGCAGAAAGTCAAAGAACTGCATCGGGAATATGTCAGCAGGATCAACCACACTTCGGAGATGGGGAAAATACCGGCCATTTCTCTGCAGTTTTATGGAAGGGTCTCTTCCCTGCTCAAACAAATTCAACCGGAATTAACGTATCTGGATGAATGCCGGAAAATTTTTAGAACGTATCCCGATGTGCAGGATCTTCCCACCGTTTGTCTTTATGGATTTCCCAATGTCGGCAAAACGACGTTACTGAATCAATTGTCTGGAAGCAGGGCGAAAGTGGCGGCCTATGCTTTCACAACGACGGGCATCAACGCTGGTTATCTGGAGATAAACAAAGAAATGAAAATTCAAATTCTCGATGTGCCCGGTACGTTAGCTCGGCCGGAAAAGATGAATGCCATTGAACTTCAGGCAGAACTGGTCGTGAAAGAACTTGCCAACGTCGTGGTGTTTGTGCTGGATGCCAGTGAGCAAGGCGGGTATTCATTGGAGATACAACAGGATTTACTGAAACGAATTTCTGAACAGGATGGGCAGAAGCAGATGATAGTCTATCTCAGCAAAACTGATCTACTCAAGAAAGCGGATATACAGAAGTATCGCCGGCAGTTGGTGGGGTTGAAGGTCATCTCAAATGTCCCCAGTCTGAAGGAAGAGCTGGTGAAGATGGTAGGGGGGTTACAAGAAGTAGAGGTTAACTCGGAATAGTACTAGTACCGCGACAATTCAGAGAGTGAGGGCATAGTTGGTCTTACGAACAGTCTTGTGCTCACTGGCCCTTTGGCGACTTTTTACACAAAGCCTACGAAAGTGCAAGATATTTAAATCCTCTAGTATTTCCTTCCTTTGATGAAAAAGAGCGTGGTTATTCCGGTCGTCTTGCTATTCCTGACGTTATTTCTGGCTGAGGCTGCTATAGAACTTAACTGTGATACTGACGGTTCATTTAGCATCAAAAATTCGGGGAAAAAATTTCCGGTTTCACTCCAATTGCCGTCCGGTGAATTTATTGACGCTCCCGGTGAATGGGTAGAAGTGAAAAAAGACAAGAACTATAATTTTTATGGAGATGAAGGTACTTTCATTAATAAAAAGCCCACCAAACAAAAAATAAAACTAGGCAAAAATACCAAGACACTGAACTGTCCTGCTTTTGTGTTCAGTTGCCGCATTTTCAACCTTTCTATCGACTACTGCTACACGATTGACGGCACTTTCCATGCCAAATATTCTGTCTATAATTTTAACTTCGACGAGAAAAACACGCTGCGGTTTGAACAGCCTTTCGTGTTCCGCTACGACTTAGTCCATTCTGGGCAGAAACGTTTGACTCATGCCCCCACGGTCCTCAGCCCTGAATTTGCGGAGCTGAACATTACGATGAGAAAACTTTCCGGCCTCAATAAATTCATCCTGGCCTCAGCCCTTGGCCCGATAAAGCCAACAGCATTGGAAATCCGCTACGAGAACTGTAACCAGCGGAAATTTAACTTGTTTGAGTGGAAAGCCTGCGTGCAGCAGCCGGCCTGTACGATTAATAAAGATTGCACCGGTGATGAGCAGTGTTTAGAAAGTTTCTGCCAGAAATTGGTCTGTAGCGACTGCCAGTATGCCGTCAATAATACCTGCCTTATTTATGAATGCTGTGATGATTCTTCCTGTGCCACAACGGCTTTTTGCCAAGAAAATACCTGTCAGCCATTAGCTTGTGCGCAAACCCAGGCCATTACTGAGCATCGTTGCACTGACTTGGCCTGTGCTGACGATGAATTTACGGAAGAGCATCAGTGTAAAAAACTCCTTTGTACTGAAGAGGAAGCCCCCAAAAATCATGCCTGTGTGAAACTGGAATGTGCAGGGGATGAGCAGGTTCTGGATCACCAGTGTGTTCCGCTGAAATGCGGTTTTTTTCAGCGGGCTGTTGAGCATGAATGTGTCAGTTGGGTGGAGTGGGTAAAAAGGAAATTCCGGTAGGCAGTCGTAACATATATATAATACAATGTAATTCATTAGATGAGAAGATGAGAAAGTTAAATTAAATCATCAAATTAAGTCATCATCAAAAAAGAGGAATAGTGATATGAAACCGCGAATTTTTCACCTGATTTCACTCTGGACGATATTTATCATTCTCTTGAGCACTATCG
>JAHFRS010000070.1 GCA_023266155.1 archaeon | reverse complement strand
TTGTGGAGTTAGTCAGAAAGAATTTTGATTTCAGACCAAAGAATATTATCGAACAGCTAAATTTGCGCCGGCCGATTTACAAAAAAACTGCGGCATATGGGCATTTTGGCAGAAACGATCCTGACTTTACCTGGGAGAAGACAGATAAGGCGGAACTGTTACGACAAGAAGCCGGACTGTTGACACAGCCTCATGGGGTGCAGGGAGAAATTTCCCGGCCGGCAACGATTTCCACATCCGCTATTGCTGAAGGTGTGAGTGTGTGGAGGTAAGTTTATTTCTGTTTTTTTTTAATTAACTGGGATGATTCTATCTTTTCTTCCCCCTTTCCAACTCTCGCAGCCACAACAGTCCAATTCTCACCATCAATTTATTGAATTTGTCGGACAACAGATATTTCTTGCGATATAAATCATATTCAATCAAGCCCATCCCTCGCAACGGCGTCAGAATACGGTCATAGAACTGCCGCTTGTTGTAGGATATTTTACCTTCTTTCAGCAGCGGGGAAGTTCCTACTGGGATTCTGACCGTCACTTGTCCGTCATGCAATTTCTGGGCAAAGACGCCCATTTCGGTTTTGCCGATCTCTCCCCCCTGCTTGCTCATGTACTGAATAAGGATCTTCGCCACAATCTCCTGTTGTTCTGTCGCGAAAATAATTTTATAAATATCGTCAGGAAGATGCTCCTGGTCAACGAGAATTACCATAATGATAAGAAAAGTAGGTTAATATATAAATGTTACTTGTGAGTATACTGGTGGGAATATGGTGGAGGCACTTGACTTGACGGTGCCAAAAGTACGGAAAAATATTTAAAGTAGGAAAATATTAACAAATCTATGCCCAGTAAGGAATTCCTTTGGTTCCAAGAACACTATGATGAATTAACTAAAAAGTATCCCGGGAAGGTTGTTGCTATTGTTGATGACCAACTCGTGGGGGTGGGGGATACTATCCTCGAAGTAGGACGACAGGCTTTTAAGATCACCGCCAAAGATCCTTTTTTTGGCAAAGTACGGGGAAAAAGAGCGCTAATCCTATGAAATTTCATTTTCGCTATTTTCTGGGAAAACTTCCACTGCTTGATGCGGAGTTAGCATACAGCGATAAGAAAATTCGTCTTTCTGCTTTGCTGGATACGGGAGCAGATTACAGCGTTTTTTCCCGAGGCGTAGCCCAAAAGCTCAATATCCCCCTGGAGAAAGGAGAGCTCAAGGTTTTGGAAGGGGCTGGCGGAACAATTGTCGCCTATCGTCATTCCGTAAAGCTAAAATTGTGTGGTAAAGAAATTCACATCAAAGCCTGTTTCTGTGAGAAAGAGAGCAGCATACCTGAAAATATTTTAGGTCGACGTGATGTCATTGATCATTTTAAAGTTTTGTTCGATAAAAACAACTTTACGCTTCTTTCGCCGGATGAAGTATAGGTATTTTTGACGTTGCTGTCGGCAGAATAGCGTGAGCAGTTGTTGGAAACCATTGGGAAGGGATTAGACGCAATTTTGCGAACTCCATCAAAAACTTTATAAAGCACCCCTTTACCTAATGGTGATATGGGACGTATCAAAACAACTTTTGTCAAGCGGAAAACCAAAGAATTGCTCAAGAAGCATGGCGATAAATTCACCACAGAATTCACTCAGAACAAGCTGATTACGAATAACTATATTGAAGCTCCCAGCAAAAAGCTGAGAAATATTGTGGCTGGTTACATGACCAGGTTGAAAAAAAAGGAAGGTTACGGACCGGCCATGCTGACGGGATAGTAGAATGCTGCTGGTTAAGACTTGGTTTTAAGATGTTCTAATTTTTCAAAAGAATTTTTGAGTTCTCTTTCAGGATATTATAGGCAATCTCTCGAGCACAACGCTTAAATAACACGCTTCCTTTTCTCTGCTCAAAAGAGGTTCACGATGTTTGACCATTTCCGCAACGATCTGAAAGACTTGGGAAGAATACAGAAAATCATGCTGGTGTTTCTGGAAGAAGGCTTAGGTCATTACATTCTCAGCACTAAGTTACGGCGGCATCTGCCATTCCGCAAACGGATCCAAACAACGAAACCACTGACTGATACACAGGCCCTTGCTGTGCACCTGCGACATGCCTTTGAACGGTTAGGGCCAGCCTTTGTCAAGCTAGGGCAATTATTATCGTTGCGTTCAGATCTCGTGCCAGAAGAGTTCTGCCAAGAATTTGAGAAGTTACAGGATCAAGTGCAGCCTTTCCCTTTCACACAGGTTAAAAAAGTCCTGGAAGAAGATTTTAAGAAGCCCCTTTCAGAACTATTTCGCACCTTTCAGCAGAAACCGGTCGCCGCGGCGTCCATCTCACAAATCCATAAAGCGGTGTTGAAGTCGGGGCAGGTTGTGGCCGTGAAAGTTCAGCGGCCAGAGATCAAAAAAATCCTACAGAAAGATATTGACATTCTCTTCCATCTGGCCTATACGCTGGAACAGCGTTATCCGCAGTTGAGAAGTTATCGCCCGGTGGCAGTGGTCAAAGAGTTTGCCACCTGGACACAGCGTGAACTAGATTTTGTGCTGGAAGCACGCAGCGCGCAACGGTTGCGCGACGAAATGAAAAACAATCATCGGGTAAAAATCCCCAAAATCTATGGTGCCTACACTTCACCCCGGGTGCTCACGATGGAATTCATTGACGGCGTCAAAATTAATGACCTGGCCGCGTTAAAAAAGTATCGGATCAATAGTCAAACTATCAGCATGACTTATTTTACCTCGATTCTGGAACAGGCCCTGATTCACGGGTATTTTCATGCCGACCCCCATCCTGCCAATATTTTTGTGCAGAAAAACGGAAAATTGGTGTACTTAGATTATGGCATCATGGGTGAACTGACCAGGGAACAGCGGCAGAAAATCTTACACTTTCTCAGCACAATCAAAGAAAAAGATGCGGATAAAAGCGTGAGCTTGCTGTTGGAACTGGCTGGTGATATTCGCCATGCTGACGTCACCGGGTTCAAGCGGGAATCTCTGCCTATTTTACAGGAAGCCTATGATTCGTCCATTGCCGAGAAAAGTATCGGTTCGTCATTGTACCGGCTCGTCTCGATGGGGGCAAAGTATGGAATTCTCTTTAATGCCAATCTAGTGCTAGTTTCGAAAGCTATCTATCAAGCGGAAGGCATTGGCCTGAAATTAAATCCTCATTTTAAAGTGGCGCAGGGGATGCAATCCTTTGCGGAAAAATATTTCGAAAAGAACTATTCCTTGCGCCAGATGGCGGAACGAGCTGTTCATGCTGTGCGGACGAATAAAGAATTCTGGACGACATTTCCAGATCATTTCACAAAAATTTTGGCTCATCTAGAGCAGCCGGAACCGCCGCATCAATTAGAAATTGAGCAGTTGGAAGAATTAGAGCGTGAATGGGAATATCTGGCTCGTAAACGGAATGCCGGCCTGATCATTTCCGTGTTAATTGTAGGAACAGTTTTTTTGTTTTATGTTGAGGGCAGAACGGCGGTAGGGAATGTGCCGTTAAGTTTAGTACTGGCAGTGCTGGCAGGAATTCTGTTTTTAATCTATTTAACAATGTCAAAAAAACCAATACGGAGGGAGAATGGCTATGGAACAAACTATTAAAAAAGCCTTGAAAACAGGCTATGGATTAGGCCTGCTGAGCCTTGATCAGGCTCAGAACGTGGCTGGCAGTGTGCGAAAAGAGTTGCATCTTAATGATGAAGAAAGCCGGAAATTGGCGCGAGAACTGGTGAAAAATTCTGAAAAAGCCAGCAGAGAAGTATTATCCGTGCTGGATAAGCATCTTGAGTCGGCATTGGTGCGAACTGGTCTCACGAGCAAAAGGGAATTGAAACAGGTGCGGAAAGTATTACAAAAAAGAGTCCAACGTCTACGCACACAGGAACAGAGCGTGCTAAGCCGGGTCAAAGCCAAAGTCAGGGCAAAACTACGACGATGAAACCGACACCACTATCAGGGTTGTTGTTAGGGATATTATTTCTCGTCACTGCCTGCACTACAAGTATCTCCATTCCTCCAGAGAAGCAATGTTCCCGCGATTACGACTGCGTGCCCAAAGAATGCTGCCACCCGACGGATGCCGTTAATCGGGAGTATGCTGCTGACTGTACTGGTTTATTGTGCACGATGGACTGTGTGCCCAGCACCATTGACTGCGGGCAGGGAGAAATTAAATGTGTTGAGGGAGCATGTACCGTCATCAACCATGAAGCATAAAATTGAGGGGGAAATCGGACAAAATATTCGGGAAGTCATTTTTGGTGTCGAAGATGGCGCCATTGGCAATCTCGGATTAGTTGTTGGCATGGCGCAGGCGCTGGCGCCTAATAATTTGATTCTGCTGGCAGGTGTCGCCACGATGTTTGCGCAGGCGATTTCCATGTTTGCCGGAAATTATTTGTCCATCAAGTCAGAAAAAGAATATTTTGACGTCAAGAAGAAATCAAGAGATTACGGGAAAGCGTATTCAAAACATAAGAACCCCGTCATTTCTTCTTTAGTGATGGGATTTTCTGTGATTGTGGGTGCGGCGATCCCGTTGATTGCTTTTTTTATCTGGAATGCTCGCCAGGGCATTTTACCGGCGGTGCTGATTACGCTCATTGGCTTGTTTGCGTTAGGAGCCGTCAAAACTCGGTATACATTGAGAAACTGGCTCAGATCAGGGATGGAAGTGATGGTGGTGGGATTTATTGCGGCAACGGCAGGGTATCTGATTGGGACGGTATTTGCGTAAGCCGATATATTTATATATCACCTGCTCTATAAACATAGCATATGCTACAAAACTATAGCAGATATCGCCTGTTGCAGGAATTCTTTGATTTTCCGAGAAAGCACTTCCAGATGAGGGAGCTTTCTAGGCATATCAGTCTTGGGCAGCCTTCCATCATTGCCCATCTTAAAGCACTGGTTAAAGAAGGATTGGTTATTAAAGAAAAAACAAGATTATATCCCACGTATTATGCCCATCGGGATAGTGAAAAATATAAATTACTCAAGCAGCAAAATCTGATTTGGCGAATTGTTACCAGTGGACTTGGGGAGTATCTTAAAATGAAAATTCAGCCTAACTGCCTCGTTTTGTTTGGTTCGGCTGCACGGGGAGAAGACACCGAGCAAAGTGATATCGACATTTTTGTACAGGCCAAAGATATTTCTCTTGACTTGAGCAAATATGAAAGAGTTTTCCATCGTAACATTAATCTCCTCTTTGAGCCCCAGATCGAAAATCTCAGCAAAGAATTATTAAATAACCTTATCAATGGAATAGTTCTGGACGGGTATTTCAAGGTGTTGTAATATGCTGGAGTGGGATGAATATTCAGAGAAGGTAACCAAAATTTCTCCGGATAGAGAAAAAGCCAGATCGTTGCTGCAATTAGTAGAGCTGCGAGAAAAAGATTTGGCCATCAAAAGTAAAGAGTTTGCAACGTTGATTCTCGAGGGCTATTATGAAATTATTAAAGAACTGATTACCGCAATTATGGGGATTGATGGGTACAAAACAGTAAGTCATGAATTACTGGTCAGTTATCTCGCAGAATTTTATCGAGACTTCTCTTCTGCTGAAGTCCAGCTGATTGATCAACTTCGTAAATTACGAAATGATATTGATTATCGGGGCGTGATGATCTCTCCAGACTATGTAACGAGAAATAAAGAATTTATTCTTCAAATTATTTCCAAGTTAAAACTAACAGTTAACAAGAAATTATCATGAAATCTCTCCCTGCCACTTTTTTTGCCCGCAATACTGTCCAAGTAGCTCAGGATCTTTTGGGAAAAGTCATTGAAGTCAACAGCATGAAAGCACGGATTGTCGAGACGGAAGCCTATGGCCGTGATCCTGCATCCCATGCTTTCAAGAAAACTCCACGCAGCAGCTTGATGTTTGATACCTCAGGTCATGTCTATGTCTATTTAATCTATGGGATGTATGAATGCCTGAATTTCACGACGGAGAAAGTGGGTGAGCCGGGGGCAGTGTTGATCAGGGCAGTTGAGCCGCTGCAGGGAATGGAGCGAATGAAAAAAAAACGAAAGACGGATGACGTTGATAATCTCTGTTCTGGCCCGGGGAAGTTATGTCAGGCATTAGGGATTACCCGAAAATTAAATGGAACGAAAGTAGGAATAGGTGTGAACGTGTATGATGATGGATATAAAGTTGCAAAGATTATGTCTAGTTCTCGGATTGGAATTAAAGATGCACAGGATTTGCCTTGGCGGTTCTTTATTGAGGGGAATAGGTTTGTGAGCAGGGCTTCGTAAATGACCTGCAT
>JAHFRS010000174.1 GCA_023266155.1 archaeon | reverse complement strand
TTCCTCTAAAAAAACATACGATTCTACTATCACTTTGACTGTCAAATCAATAGCGACAACCAGCCAATCGCTGAAGAGAAAAGAGCCACGCCAAAGGCTCACAAAAAGCAGATAGAGAAGAGATAATGCACTGAGCGATAAAGAGGCAAATTGCAGGGCTTTCTTATTCATCGTAATGCTGCAACCAGTATCATTATCACCGTAAAGATAATTGCTCCTATTGCTAATAAATACACCATGATCTCCAGAACCTTTTTATAATCTGTATTGTGAATCTCTATCATCGGTATTGAATAAGTATTGAATCTTATAAATGTTTTGGCGAAAAATATCAATTTTTCTTTATCGGTATTTCCTTCCTAAACCCGCAGCCTTTGCAGTATTGCACGAAGAACAATCCGTCCGCAAAGCGATGCTGGCCTTCGTGGAGTTTTCCATGGCAGTCAGGGCAGGAAGTGAGCATAACTTGAGAAAAGGGGGGAAATATTTATATCTTACGACTCTCAATATCAAATATGCCCCGAGGTCCACTCACAGAAAAAGAGCTTCAGCGTATTGGAAGCGCCAATTTGGTCGAGTATATTCTTCTGGAAGTTCGTGAACTGGAAAAAGATCTTCATGATAACAAACTGGACTTGATGGATCCTCCTTTCTCTTCCGAACAAAAAATCAGAATCAACAATCTTATTCGGCTGCTTTATCTGTTGAGCAGCCGCTCCCCTCATGATCCTTTAACCGGAAAAATAATCCTAGAAGCCAAAACTGTTCTGGACTTCATTCAAAAGCTTCAACAGAAAAAGGCTGATCTTGCTTTAATTCTTCTTGGAAAAGAATCATCTAAAAATATAAATATTTTATTAGATGTGATTGTCCAGCATCTGGAACATTGGCGTCAGAAAATGCTGCCGAAAGTTATTCTACCTCCCGGAAACAGGCACTTGGCTCTTTGTTATCATCCAGAATTTGCGGTTACTTATAAACACCGCCCGTCAATTCTTCCTGATGACTATCGTTCTAATTTTTTCTTTGAAGCCATGATCAAAGAGTTTTGTCCTTTTACGACTCTGATCTGTTTTCACCCTTTCTCTGAACTACAATCGCCTTTTCAAGAAAGAAGATCACTGGCAGAATTAACAAAGGTGGACTTAGATGTAGAACTGCGTAATACTGTCGCTATCGAGCAGGTTGATAACCTTCGCGCTTTTCGTATTTATGGTCCCGGTGAAAACATGAAATTACCTGGATCCTATCTCCTGGTAAAAGGCGGCCATCATCGGATGAGGGCACTTTTCATGAAGTATTTGAAAGGCGAAGTGGACGGTAACCTTAAAGTGCTTATTCAATCAGTAACTCCCGACAATTTTCCTCTTTCCAAAGGGGATCTTTTGGCTTTTGTCAAAGATGAAATCAGGACGAGAACGATTATCCGAGAACAAGCTTAATTTTTTTGTATTTGTTTTCACTTAAACAAATCGAGAAATTCAGCATCATTGAATCCAGCTCGGGGGAATGCTTCATCGAAATGATCTTTTGAACATTGTACCCCTACTTGGTCTAAATATCTCTTCACCCAAATAAATGATGCGGGGTGCGGATAATAACTGTTTGACCGATTATTAATATACTCAACTCTCCAAGCCCGTTCAGATTTTACAAAGTTCACTTCACCGGCAGATTTAACATCGCGGCCACGCGCGACCTGCACATGCTCATTGATTAAACCTCCAATGTACATGACACCTTCACCATCAACAATAAAAGTTTGTGGTTTCTCTGCGCGTACTCCTCGCTGATTTTCTTCCATTACGCTCTGATTTTGAGTAAGTTGATCCGATGTAACGATAATCTGTCCAGTAATGGTTTGTGCATCCCGGAAGGCTTGATCTGATCCAGCGTAACGATATACAAAATCACTGTTTCCAGTACACGTTTTCAAGGCCTGTTCGGCAATATCCCGATAGGGCTTATTGGTATCAGTTAAATATTGTTGTAGGAACTCCTGAGCGCGAGGATCACGAGTGCTATACGGATATTGTAAAATAAGTTGTTGAATCACGGGAGAACTAGTGTGGTTCCATAAATTAATTAATGGAAAGAGGGCACGGCTATCTTTAGTCTGAGCCAGTGCTTTCACCACATATTCTTGCAGTTTCTCATCCTCTAAGGATTGCATCAGAAGCGAGTAGGTCCTGCGATCATCAGTCCACCCCAACATGCCAATCAATCTAATTTTTTCCTGAAGGGGCAGGTCAGAGGGTAATTCTGTTACACACTGGTCTAATAATGATTCCAAGTCCATTTTATAGTTTAAATGCAATCTGATTTATAAAGATTATCACTCAAAAGTAAAAATTACAATTCAACAATAATTCCTTTTTTCCCGACATTGATGCATCTGGTCTTCCCGATAACATCCTCAATCCCGTGTGTTTCATGAACATGCCCGCAGATGTGCAGGTCAGGCTGAAACAGTTCGACAGCTTTTCGCACGCCTTTGCTGCCCCAGTGAGGAATGTTCAGGCCTAAAATACTGTCGCTGGGCTGCACGTGCGTGACCATTACTTTCTTCTTCACGCCCTGCAGCGAGTCGTGGGCTTTCTTTAATGTGTCAAAAAATTCTTCCTCCGTCAACTGGTGATGGCTGATATCGGCATAGCCGCAGCCAAAAAAACCGACATCGCCTTTAATTAAAGAATAGCCGTGCAGATTTTGAGCTCCATAGGTATCAACCATAAAACCGATTTCTGCGAGACCTTCATGAT
>JAHFRS010000007.1 GCA_023266155.1 archaeon | reverse complement strand
TACCCAGAAAGAATTGCGGAAGGAGATGTTGTATCTTTCTGAAGCTAAAGTGAGCTTGATCGTGACAGAATTAGAACATAAAGGCAAGATTGAGAAGATTAAGAAGGGAAGGGGGAATGTGATTATAATCAAGTGAATCAAAAAGGGCTAGGGGAAGGTAATTATGGTGAAATGAATGGGTTCTTGGCTCGGATGCCATTAATTCGGTTGAAATCATCAGTATTTTCAGAATAGATGTGGGAGATTCCAGAATCGATCATCGTAGCAGCAATAAGCACATCCCAAAAATGCCCTTTGAATTCTTTATACAGGCTGATGGCCTGCTGCAATGTTTTTTCATCCGAACGAAGAACTCTCCAGTGAGAAAAAGCACAAATATCGGCAATAATTTTCTCAGCATTTTCAATGGAAAGAGGTGAGGGAACTTTCTTTGTCACAACCACAAAAAATTCTGCCAGGTTCTGAATGGATACGGCATAAACTACCTGTCTCTGCCAACATTTCTCTAAAAGGTTCACGGCAGCAACATGTTTCCTGGCATCTGCACGGTTATAAGCGTGGACCAAGACATTGCTGTCAATAAGCGATATTCCCTCATTTTCGTTCATGAAGCTCATCCCGATCAAATGTATATTTTCCTAAATGAAACCCTTTCTTCATCCATTGAATTTGACGCACGGCGATCTCCTCTTGCTTTTTTGTTGCAATCCAAAGTTGCAACGCTTCCTCAACAGCACTACCCAAAGTTCCCTTCCCTGTACCTACTTCTTCCCTGACAACATCCCGAAAGAGGTCTTCCGTATCATCAGCAATACTAATAGTAATTGTTCCCATCCCTCCCTGTAGATAAGAGTGATATTTAAATGTTTGTATAATGTAAATGTTTCTTACCATCGATCACCCCACACAAGGACTACTCTCAAGAAACAAAACATTTATAACTCAGCGTCTTTCTGTCAGCAGTGATGCCTATCTCCCGCAAACTATCTCCAGCACAGGAACGAGAAGTGGCTTTAGCCTATTTATGCTCAGTCGATGTCAAATCTATCACGGAAACGTGGAATATTTCTGAGGGGACGATTTGCCGTAATATTGTTGGTCAACGTTCTTTAGAATGGCATGATCCATTAGTGGAATTCTACCGGCAAACGGCAGCAAGAGAAAGGGAATGGAATGCCGCACATTGGTATCTGGCGTATAACCACCAGAACGTTCCACAAGGAGATTTAGTGCAGAAAGAACCACGAACATTACAACAATATCTGCACCCACAACTTTCTTCGGAAAAAGTCGTTTATGATGCCGTGTGGAATACCATCTTCAAACCGCGGATTGAAAAAGTGGTACAAAATACCGCGTTGGATGTATATATCACGGAACAACAAAGCCCACTGGAAAAATTATTGGCGGCAGTGTTGAGCCCACGAAATGGTGAAGGAGTGGTGGAACAGGTGATGCAAAAAGGATTAATGAAGTATGTTGTTGATAAAAACCATTCTTCTTTAAACGCCGTCTTTCAGGAAGTACAGCAGGAAATTATTGAGAAAATTAAATATGGTGCTTTAGCGATAACGCCTCAGAAAGCTGAATTGATCGATGAGGTCCTGAAAACTCTTTCTCAAGATGAACAGGAAATACTACAGTTACGCTTTGGCCTTTCAGGAGAAAAAGTAAAAACGTTTCGAGAAATGGAGACGAGATTTGACCGTTCACCGGAGCGAATCCGGCAAATGGAAGCCAAAGCTTTACGAGAATTACGGCATCCGAATCGAGCCAAAACGCTGAAAGTGGCTTATGATTTAGTTACGGATACCGACGTTGATGCTTATCAGAGAGGAATCAAAGAACAGGAAGATCGCCAGCGGTGGAAAAAGAAATTGTATTCAGAAATTGAAAGAGAAGTTCTGCGGCGCGCCGCAACGAATCCCCGTTTCTATTCCAGAATTGAATCTTTACGGCATCAACAATCGGCGGATTACGATGCTCATTCAGTGGAAGAATTGGAATTAAGTGTTCGCTCCACAAACTGCCTTGAGAACGCGGGGATCAGAACGATTGGTGAATTGCGGCAGCGGAGTGAAGCAGAACTTTTGAAAACCAAAAATTTTGGCAGAAAATCGCTGAAAGAAATAAAATATGTTTTAGGAGGGATAGGGATAACGTTACGAAAGGAGTGACTCTCCCCCCTACGGGGATGACGCTCCTTCGAGGGTTACATCGGGGATTTCGAAGGTGCTAAACAAATACACTAATTCTACTTTATTCCAACAGTCTTTTGATAGTACGGATTAGAATAATCTGAACATCTTGCAATTTTTTAAATAACCATCCGAAATGCCGAAATCACCACAAGATATTTAAAGTTAAAAATAACCATTCAATTTTATGAGCATTAAAAGCTGGTGGCAATGTAGAAAGATTGAACGATTAATTCTCAGCATCGCCTTGAATACCAAAGCAGTTGAAGAAGAAAACAATCAGCTGGTTAAAAGTAAGATAAGATACTGGAAAGATATCACCAAAACAAACTATTATGTTCGGGATTCTGCTAAGCCAAAAATACAAGTAGTAATAGAACATCAGCAGCAATTATTCCTTAATTTACAGGAAATGTTTAAGATCACTGAAATCGAGCCAGCGGGATATAGTCCGATAATAGTTCAAATCCATCAAAAAATGGTAGAAGCTCAAAGTTTTATTGATGCTATGGTCAATATTTATACTCAACAGCTTAGCGCTTTTAATCAAAAGAATTGGAAGAATTGGCAATCTCTACTAGGAAGGGGGATAGCTCAAGAGTTTGCACTATATCACTCTTACCAACGATTACGAAGAACGGTGCCTCGGGAAGTAATGATTGAACTGGAAGTTGAAAGGAAAAAATATAGTCGACTATTAAAGCACAGAGGAATCCTGCCCAGCGAGACCAATGAAATTATAAAAGATATCTTCTTTAGTGCATTACAGTTGGGGATAATGTATCTTTGTATAGATAATGAACAACTCAAGCAAATCATCTCCCGGCCTGATATAATAACAGCAGTGATTTCAGGAAATATTGCTTGGAGCAAGTACGTCCATTTACAGCGGAAGATGGGACTGTATGTGCAACAGATTCATCAACAAAAACCTCTTTTGCCATTTTAACTTTTCCGCAACCGTTTTTTGCTCCCCAACATTTTTAAATCCCTGCTCGTTACTCCCTTAAATCATGCTCTTTCCTACTTATAATCCTCAAGAACTAGAACCGCAGATATTAGAGTATTGGCAGAAGAAGAAAATCCTTGAAAAGCTGAGAGCCAAGAACAAAAAAGGTCCTAAATTCTATTTTCTGGAAGGCCCGCCGTATACCTCCGGCCACATCCATCTTGGCCACGCCTGGAATATGGCGCTGAAAGATATGGTGCTCAGATATAAACGAATGCGCGGCTTTAATGTCTGGGACAGAATGGGCTATGATATGCATGGCCTGCCCACCGAACAGAAAGTCATGGCCAAATTGAATCTCAAAAATAAAGAAGAGATTGCACAATTTGGCTTAAAAAAGTTTCAGCAGGAATGCCGAAAATTCTGCACTGAAATGATGGAGAAGATGAATGAAGATTTCATCACGATGGGATCAACGTTAGATTTTTCTGACCCTTATCAGCCGATCAAACGTGAATTCATGGAAGCGGAATGGTGGCTGATTAAGAGAGCACATGAACAAGGAAGATTATACCAGGGCTTACGCACCATGCACTGGGATGCCGCAACACAGACGGCCGTCGCCAAGCATGAATTGGAATATCAGCAAGTGACAGATATGTCTATCTACGTTAAATTTGCACATGCCACGAGACCAAAAACTTATTTTATCGTCTGGACAACCACACCCTGGACCATTCCACTTAATTTAGCGGTGATGGTTAATCCAGAATTGGAATATTGTGATGTACAGGTTGGACGCGAAACGTGGATTATTGGCAAAGCTCTGGTGGATACAGTTCTAAAAAAGAGCGGATCGGATGCGCATACCATCAAGAAAACATATTCCGGCAAGTTGTTGGAAGGCCAGAAATATAAACATCCACTGAATATCCAAAAATATCTTCCTGCAGAACTTCAAAAGAATCCTCAGCTCTTTGGCATTGTATTGACGACCGAATACGTCGATGCCATTTCAGGAACCGGTTTAGTGCATTGTGCGCCCGGCTGTGGTCCAGAAGATTACGAAGTTGGCCATCAATATCACATCCCGCCATTCAATTGTGTCAATGAAGAAGGGTATTTTACGGATTTTGGGCCTTGCAGCGGATTAAAGGCTAAGGCAGATGATACACGTTTTATTTCTTTATTGAAGGAAGCAGGCGCGTTACTTGCCAAAGAACCGTATGTCCACGACTACCCCCATGGTGAACGCAGCCATGAGCCCGTCATTTTTCGGACAACAAAACAATGGTTCTTCAAAGTAGAAGATTTAAGGGATTCCATTGTCGCAGCCAATGAAAAAATATATTGGGTTCCTGAACGTGGCAAGAACGCCTTTCGTTCCTGGCTGGAAAATCTGCGTGATAATTCCATTACCAAGCAGCGATTTTGGGGAACGCCTGTGCCCATCTGGCAGTGCGCTGAAACAGCAGAGTATCTGGTCATTGGCAGCGTCAAAGAGCTTGAAAAATTATCCGGACAAAAAGTAACGGAAATGCACTTGCCTGATATTGACAAGATAACGATTACGAAAGCTGGTAAATTATATCAGCGTATTCCAGACGTTCTTGATGTTTGGATTGACGCAGGCACGGTCTCTTGGAATTGCCTGGATTATCCGCAAGACCACAAAACATTTGACAAACTCTTTCCTGCTGATTTTATTTTAGAAGGAAAAGATCAGATCAGAGGATGGTATAATCTTCTGATGGTCGCTTCTTTTTTGGCGTTAGGGAAACCTTCATTTCAGAATGTTTATATGCACGGCTTTATAACCGACGTCAGTGGCATTAAGATGTCCAAGTCGTTAGGCAACATTATCTCACCAAACGAACTGATTGACAAGCATGGTGCGGATGTGTTGCGATATTATATGGCTGAAACTCCTGCTGGCAAAGACATTAATTTCAGTTGGGAGGAATGCGCGCAGAAAGCTCGTCATCTTCATATTCTCTGGAATATTCACAAACTCCTGATCAGCCTGGCGCAGGAAAACAAGATTAATCCATATAAACTGGATGGCAAGAGAATTTTCAAGGTGTTAGACATGGAAGAGCAGTACATCCACTCCAAACTCAACTCAACCATGACAACGGTGACGAAACTCTTTGATGCCTATCGCCTTGACGAAACTATTGCGCCACTGGAACAGTTATTCCTTGAACTCAGTCGGACCTACATCCAGCTGGTGCGGGAAAAAAGTGCTCTTGGCGAGGATGACGAAAAAGAAAAAGCTATTTTTAGCATTGGACATGTCCTTCTGGAAACGTTGAAGATGTTTAACCTTATCTGTCCTTTTATCTCAGAAGCGATCTACTTGAACCTCAAACAGGAATTTGCGTTGAAAGAAGAAAGTATCGGCCATTATGCCTGGCCCGTCGCGGATACAAAGAAAATAAATCTTGTTTTAGAACAGAACATGGAGATTGCCCAGCAGCTCATTCAAGCAGCACTGCATGCGCGGGAAAAAGCCAAATTAGGTCTACGCTGGCCAGTCAAGGAGATTGTTGTGGCCACCACCAGTCCTGAAATCCGTCAGGCCGTGGAAACACTCAATAAAAACATCGGGACGCAAACCAACACCAAAGTGATCCGCCTCAGCGAAAAATTGGCAGGTGTTAAAACGATCATTAAACCAGAATTTGGCAAGATTGGCCCGGCCTATGGCAATCTTTCCCCGCACATTATCACCAAGCTGAAAGTGGACAGCCCGGAAACTATTTTAGGGCATCTGGAGAAAGAAAATAAATATCAATTTGTCATGAATGGAAAAGAAATCACCATTCATCGGGAAATGCTGACGATTGAACGAGCGGTTCCCGCACCCTATGTTATGGGAGAAATGAGTAATGCCCTTATTTATCTGAACACCGAACGCACACCGGAACTGGATGCGGAAGGCTATGCCCGGGAAATCATGCGGCAAATTCAGCAGTTGCGGAAAGAAGCCGGATTACAAAAATTGGATCGGATTGTTGTCGTGTTAAAGGCTGGCGAGGAGATGAAGAAGCGGCTGGCAGCTTTCACGTTAAATATCGAAGAGAAAGTGGGAGCAGAGACGATGGAGATTATTGCTACTGGGCCGAAAAAGAAATTTCCTCATCAGGGAGAATTTATGGTTAAACAGGAAAAATTTACAGTGTGGTTTGAGAAAGTATAATCAGATTTACAGTTCTAATTATAGGCTCGTTCCCGCGTGTCTATATCTGAAATGAAGAGGAGATTTCGATCGAAGAAAACAGAGTATTGTATCCGATAATCTCCAACACGGACACGAAATACTTTCTCCTGTACATTGACGACTCTCTTGACATCAGCAGGAAACGGATCTATGGCGATCTTTTCAACCCTCTCCACTAACCTTGCCACCAACTGCTTCTCGGCGTTCTTAAGAAATTTTTTGGCCTGATTCGAAAACTCTACGGAAAGCATCTTACAAACCCAATTCTGTTTTTAATTCAGAAAGAGGTGTCGTTCTTCCTTCTTTAAGCTCTTGCAAGGCCTGTTGAAATCGTCGTTCTTCTTCAATCGTCATAATGGTGTCGGGATCAAACATATGGATTTTGATAAACTCTAAATCTTTACGAATAGCTTTCAGTTCTTCTGTTACCTGCTGTGCCATTATTGTTTCCGGTACCATAATACTGATGATGAGAGAGAACTATTTAAAGATTACGCACATTAAACCATGCGCTTGTCCAGAAGCACTTCAGAAATCTTTATATAGCTACTTTCTTTAGTCATCAGCCATGCCCGAGAATCCTATCAAATTAAACCGCATCACCCTTCGCTACACTGGCCTGTTTGATTTTGATGGCCTCTATACTGCGGTGATTGACTGGGCCAAGCTCTATGGCTTCAAGTGGCACGAGAAGTCCTACAAACATAAAGTACCTTCCCCGAAGGGAGCCGAACAGGAATTGGATTGGGTCATTGAGAAGAAGGTAACGGAATATATCAGCAATAAAATAATTTTTACCATCCATACCTGGGACCAGCAGGAAGTGGAAGTAGATACGGACGGAAAGAAAAAAACATTAACCAATGCTCGGATGTATATTGTCATTGAAGGGGAATTGGAATTTGATTGGCAGAGGCGGTTTGCCGGAAGTTCTTTTGCCAAGAGATTAGGGGATTGGTACCGCAACATTGTCTACAAGAAAGAGCTGGAAGCGGTATATCTTGATCAGTTGTATTATCGCATCTGGGGCCTGCATTCCATTCTCAAGAAATATTTTGACATGCAGACGCAGAAGTTCGCCTATAAGACTTATTTGGGAGAGCATTGAGGTATGGAAATTACTTTCACTCACCATGCCGAATGGAGGTTGCAGAAAAGGAAATTGCTCAAAGAAGAGGTTATTGAGGCCATCAAATATCCGGATAAAACTCTTAAGAAACATGGCAAGTATCTGTATCAAAAGAAACTCGAAAGAGGCACGGTAGAAATCGTGTGCGAGAAAACAGAGAAAAGTTTAAATGTCCTGACCATATATTGGCTATAAAATGGAAATCACCTATGACAAAGAAGCGGACGCAATGTATATAGAGTTTCGCCAGGGGGAATTCGCCAAGAATAAAAAAGTAGACGATTTTACGATTATCGATTTGGATGTCTATGGGAATATCCTCGGAATTGAACTTCTTGATGTAAGCAAAAGGATACCTTTAGAATCCCTTTCCCAGGTAAATGTGAAGAACCTGCTGGTAGCAGTGTGAATGAACTCATTTGTTCCAGACGAAGAAGTTTGCCTATAAGACTTATTGGGGAGAGCATTGAAAGAAAAGATAGAAAATTAACTGAGGAGAGTTAGAGGTAAAAAAAAAAATAAAAAAGAAAGACTTCCCCTCACAAAAACAGCGGCACCAGCACCAGTGTAATCGTACTCAACAATTTAATCAGCACGTGCAGAGAGGGACCAGCAGTATCCTTGAAAGGGTCCCCTACGGTATCACCGGTCACTGCCGCTTTATGCGCCTCGCTGCTTTTACCGCCAAAATTGCCTTCTTCAATCAGCTTCTTGGCATTATCCCAAGCTCCCCCACTGGTATTAAACAACAACGCCATCAGAATGCCGGCAATGGTTGCGACCATCAGAAATGCTGCCATCGCTTCATATTTCAGCCACATTCCTACCACGACCGTGACAATGACAACCAACAGGCCGGGAAAAATCATTTTCTTGAGTGAAGCTTTGACACAGATGTCCACGACAGCAGCATAATCTGGTTTTATCTTTCCAGTCAGGATGCCTTTTTTAGCTTTCCACTGTCGTCGTACTTCGTTGACGATGGTAAACGCGGCATCGCCCACGGCTTTAATGGTAGAACTGCTGAACCAAAAAATCAGCATCGCTCCAAATAATGCGCCGATGAAGACGTGAACTTTAGAGATGTCCACCACAACATTCGAAAGACCAGTATATTTTTTCACTTCATCCAGATACGCGGTAAACAACAGGAAGGCAGCTAACGCTGCGCTGCCGATGGCATAGCCTTTGGTTAATGCTTTGGTGGTATTGCCCACAGCATCGAGTTTATCCGTTCTTCGGCGAATGATCGCTTCTGCGCCGCTCATGGAGGCAATTCCTCCGGCATTATCGGTAATGGGCCCAAAATTGTCCATCGCTAAGATGTAGGCTGCGGTCGCTAACATTCCCATTGTCGCGACAGCCGTACCATACAACCCACCATGGGGAATGCCACTCAAGATGCCTAAAGAGAACGCGCCAATTAATGCGAGAGAAAGGATAATGACCGGAAGTACCGTTGCTTCCAGTCCCACGGCAAAGCCGGTAATGATATTAGTAGCATGTCCAGTCTGGCTGGCTTTGGCGATACTTTTCACCGGGCGAAAATGGGCATCAGTATAATAGACGGTAATTTGCACAATCAAAACACTGGTGATGACACCCACAACACCGGCTAGGAAGAACCATAAGTATGATTCACCCAGTAACCATTTGGTGGAGAGATAAAGTGCGCCCACTGCCAAAAGGCTCGTGAAATAATATCCCCGATTGAGTGCCCGCATCGGATTTTCTTTTTCACTTTTCAAATGAACGGTCATGATGCCAATCATCGTCGCAATCAAACCGATAGCTCGAACTAGTAACGGAAAGAGAATGCCGTTGAGGCCAAAGACAGGGAATAATGATACCCCTAAAATCATTGCGCCGATATTTTCAGCGGCAGTACTTTCAAATAAATCCGCGCCTCTTCCGGCGCAATCACCCACATTATCGCCCACGAGATCAGCAACGACGGCGGGATTACGAGGATCATCTTCCGGGATACCTTTTTCCACTTTCCCGACCAAATCAGAACCAACATCTGCAGCTTTGGTATAAATTCCACCGCCGAGCTGGGCAAATAAAGCCACAAAGGATGCACCAAACCCGTAGCCAACAATCAAGAACGGAATTTCCTGAGGATCACTGACTCCTAAGCCAAAGAGGTAATAGATAATTCCAACTCCTAACAAAGACATCGCGACAATCACAATTCCCGAAACAGCTCCCCCGCGAAAGGCAACCAAGAACGCTTCCGGCAGACTTCTGCGGGCGGCACTGGCAGTTCGGATATTGGTACGAATTGACATCCACATGCCGATAATTCCGGCAATGGCAGAACTGGCTGCACCAAATAGGAACGCGACTGACGTTCTCCAGCCTAACCCAAATTTACCAAAGGCAAAATAGGCACCAAAAATAACGATGGTGAGAATGATGGTCATCATCGCAATGGTGGTATATTGCCGTTTCAAAAAGGCTTCTGCGCCAATTTTAATGGCCTCAGCGACTTCCTGCATTTTGGGCGTGCCGGTATCAGTCTTTAATACCTGTTTCGCCAGCCACCAGGCGAATAATAATGCCAGAATTCCCACCACAAAGACAATCCATATCATAATGACACCCCCAAATATGATTATAATAAGAAGTGAGCTGGGAAAGGATTTATATATTTTTGGGGGGTGGAGAAGGGATGATTTGAGAATTCTTCTTGGAACGACCGCCCAGAATAATTTTTTATTACTATATCATAACTAAATTAGAAAGATTTATAAATTGCCGACCTTGACGACACTACAATGGCCAGGACAATTGTTCTTCCTTATGAAATTAACGACAAGGTAACGAATCTTGCCGCAAAACTGCAGGAAGAAGTCTGCGGCGTGCTGCTGTATACTCAACACCAGGAACTTTGTCCCGTGGAATATTTATTTATAACAGGAGCAGGGAAAGTAAACCAGGTCTCGACTTTACCAACAAGGCTGGCGGTGTTAAACGAATTTTACAAACTGGTTCCAGCCATGAAATATGTTGAATTTCACACTCATTCTGCGGGAACTATCCGGGATTGTGGAGAATACTACGCCAGAAACTTTTCCGGACAGGACCAGCAGATGATGCTTGAACGTTTCTCTGATGATCCAGCCTATCTGCACCTCTTATTCACACCCGTCAAAAAGATACTCGCGTCATGTGATGATTCACAGGCAACAGTTATCAAGGCGTGGTCAAACTATCGGAAGAGATCGCGGGAAATCGGGACGGCTCTCAACCTCATCGCCCAGGAGATGGAAATAGATATCAGTCAACTGCCAGTAATGCAGATACGGTGACTATTTCCTCCCTAAATCCATTTCTTCACCCCTAACTTCTTCATCTTGCGAGAGAGCGTCTCGGGTCGAATTCCAATCTTCGCTGCCGTCCCCCTGATGCTGCCTTTATTTTCTTTCAGCGCCTGCTGGAAGAACTGCATTTCAAATTCCTGTTCGGCTTCTTTCCAGGTCCATTCCTGATACGGCAGGAATTTAACAATATTGCGTGACAGCCGGGGAACGTCCTGATAAAACTTTTCCATCTGCTGCGGCTGAATTAATTCTTTATATGGCCTTAACGTTCCCCGAATGGCCTGATCAACCATTTCCTGCTGATAGCGCTCTTTAGAATCAAAACTATTCAGATCATCCTGAACCGCAAACAGTTTTTTTTCCGGCTGCCGATGAAGATCTAAATCCTTGATAGCCCGATGGATACTGCGGCGATCCAAGGCTAAGGTCTTGGCCAACTGAGAAACATTGCCACGATGCAACTGCAATTCCCGTTTGAGAAATTCAGATTTGAAAAGGTGTTTAGCTTGGGAAAAAGTGAGGTGTTGAGGGATATACATATTCAGCTGTGGATTCGTCAGCTGGTCAGTGATATCCGTTTCCAGCTTAGGGATGGTCAGGCCCCAATGCTTTTCCATCGTTTCTTCAAGTAAGGGGGAGAGCTTATCTTTAATGGCTTCCTCCAAATCTTTCTTGGACGGTTTCATATGAGTATTCGCACAAAGTGTGTACTGGTTTCAGGCTGAGAATTTTATTGTATAATCCTTGACAACATTTCCATCCACGGTAATTTTCCTGACAATCTGTCCCAGCCGGAGAGCTTTCTTTCGGGCGAGGGCTGGTTCAGTCGCTAACAGTTTTTCATCCACATCAACAACATCAATGAGATAAGTCTGCTCAATCTGCACGTTCCGAAAGGGAATCGTGATATCAAACAAATAATCAGCATTCCAGGCAGGGATCAGATCTGCGGGCAATTTTAAAACACAAAAATCGTTGGTGGGAGAACCTAATTTAGGGGTGTTCTTGCCTTTGATTTTGAGCTGCCCGCCAGGGAAGGCCACACCCAATAAGAGATAATCGCCGAAAAACTCTTTCACTAATTTTTTGTAGGTGCTGACTTCAACCTGTTGTGGCTCAAACAGATATTTATTGCCGGTTTTGCCAAAACGCTTATCCCTCATAAATTTCAGGCCAAATCTAGTCAAGGCGGGTGTCAAATCATGTGCGGTTTCAATGACGCCGCTCAGTTCTACCATCCCTTTCAGTTGCTCAGAGAGAAAGCGCTGAAGGAAATTAAGATATTCAAAACCGGTCTTGATGGTCAGGCCATTCTTGTCGGCTTTGACCGTCAATGGTTCTTTGACAAATTCACCGAGACTATAGCGGGTAAAGACGTTATGAACATCTTCGGTGATATTTTTGTCGACAATATTTTTGATGAAATTAGTGGCCATTTTTAATTGAGAGGAAGAAACCGCAAGGGGATTATAAAGATTGCGATAGCGCATAATTATTCAGCCAAGTGAAGCGTAGCCTAATTACAATGGTGATGCTCACTTTTCCTTTTAATTTCAATCGAAATCGCTGGCTTGTTGAGCCGGATATACCTTGGACACTCCGTCCATTCCAGCTGCTGCTGAAGGCAATAATTGATTATTTTTTCTTTTTCTTCATCAGCATTAAATTTAATCACCACCACAAAACCGTGATTGTCAGAATGAACAAGGCCATAACCAGCCAAGTCTTGAATTACCTTCTTCCTGATTTTCTCCAGGAAGGCTATTCGTGCTGGCAATTCCCGTAATTTTTGGAGTATCACGGTAAGGGACGGTTCATCAGCCAAAGGCGTTACATTTTTTGAAATCTTTTCCCAGATTTTTTCATCTTGACACGAAATAAACCCTCCTGTTTTCGCATCCACCAATTTCCATTCGCCAAAACTGCCCACCAGAATGTCAGCATCTCGCCCATCGCATAAAAGAGTGCCGATTGAACCAGATACATCCATGATCACCAGACAATCATGCTGCTGACAGAGACTATAAATCTCTTTCATCGGTTGGTCGGCAAAATAGCCGCCGGGATTTTGGTAGAGGAAAGCACTGACAGTATTGCTGGAGAGCTTTTTCTTTAAATCATCTATATCTATCTTGGCCTCATGACAACCTACTTCTACAACTGCCAAACCGGCCTTTTTCGGGATGGTTCTATAACTCAGCCAGCCACCCTCTGCCGGGATGAGTAGAGTATTTCTTTTTGGAAGAATGGAAAGAGCAGCAGTAATAGCGGCATTGCCGCGGGAAACTATTTTACAATAAGAATGGTGAGTATACCTCGTTAAGCACGTCGTGATGACAGAGGTTGTGTCCATGGCAGTTTTACTAGCAAGTAACAGTTCCGTAATATTTATAAAGGTACTGGCCGGCAAGACCTAAGACGTATTAAATTAATGAGGATACTAAGGAGGGAAGATAAGTCCTATGATGAATCGTGATGAAAAATTGTACATACAACAAGTGCAAAAATTATATGAACTTACGACTAATTCTTTCAGAGATAACCCAGAAGAAGGCATGGCAATACTTATGGATTTAGAGTCGCGTTTGAGTATAGGAGTCCGGTATCTAGAAGAAGTATACATTAGAAAAGTGGATGAGCAAACCTACCAGGGAACTGTAACAATTAATAGTAGTGAGAGGATGGACAGTAGTGAGGGTGTCAGTTCACACACAATTCATTTTACGTACATCGCTCCTGTTCCATTTGGCAGATTAGACCGGCATCTCCAGACCACTTCCCGGGCCACGACAATAAAAGGGAAGAAACGAAAACTGGAACAAATTCTTCAGCTAGAGCTTAAAGCAGAGAACGGAAAGCCCATTAAAGGAGAATTATACCGGAGCTTATCGGAATATGTTAAAGGCTCTATCCCTTATGCCATCATTTTTCTCAAAGAAGATATTAAGAAAAATGAAAAACGTGAAGGCATCTTTCAAATCCCTCGCACGTACATTGATAATTAAGAAATCAGCTATCTCTAAGAAATCCACTATTTCTTTGTTTTTTTCGTACGTACCTATAAACCATACTTCACCAGCCAGGCCAGCCGATACATGACTTTCCTTCTGGTCACCACGCCTAAAAGTTTCCCTTTCTCCATCACCGGCAGGGATGCCAAATTCTGCTCACCAAAGCGAGTAAAAGCAGTATAGGCAGTATCACGAGGAGAAAGACTTTTTATTTCACTCAGAGAAAGGGCCAATTGTTGTACAGTTACCATCTCCTGCATCGCTAGAGGAATCTTCTCCAGGCGATGAAAGTCCAACAGGCCAGCGAAATTCTTCCCTTTGACCAGAAACACTTCTTGATCAGAAGCCTGATACTTTTTCTTAAACTGAATGAATTTTATCTCGGGACGAACAATGGGAATTTTCCGGGACAGAAGTTCTACGACCAAAATGGGGCGTAACGTTTCTCTTACGACCACTTGCTCATAACTGACTCCGGCAATGAAATAAAGGAATCCTCCCAGCAGCATAAACCATAAACCGGCTTGCCCTGCCAGCAGACTCAATAATCCTAAAATCATCAGCACTCCAGCAAAGAATTTCCCGCCCATGACGGCGATCCGCGTCGCTTTCTTTACATCGTCATAATGCCAATAGAGAATTGCGCGAAAAGCTCGTCCTCCATCCAGCGGAAAGCCCGGCACCAGATTAAATAACGCCAGCATAAAATTCAATTGGTACAGATAGAGAGTTATCGCTCCCACGATCTCGTTGCCATTCCAGGAATGAATCAGGAAAAACACTCCTGACAACAGCAGTGAGAATAACGGTCCAGCGATGGCCATGAGAAATTCAGTGCTTGGTTTCATATCCTCATCACCGATGCCGGCCACGCCGCCAAAGAAGAATAAGGTGATACTTTCCACTTTGATATTTTTGGCTTTCGCCACCAAGGAATGGCTCAGCTCATGCAATAAGACAGAAGCGAACAGCAGCAGCGCAGCAATGATACCCATGAACCAGTAGATACCGATCGTTTTCCCGGGAAGAATCGAGGGAAAAAAGCCCGCCGCCAAGCTCCAGCTGATAAAGATGGCAATGAAATACCAAGAAAAATGCAGCCGGATGTCAATGCCGAAGAGACGGAAAATTGTTCCCTGAGACTGCAATTTTTTCATGGAAGAAAGGAAAAGCTGAAGGTATTTAAAGGTTTGGCGGGCTTTTTCGTTGGTCGAGCAAGGTCAAAATAAAAGCGACCATCACCACCAATGAGTATAAGTAGCTGAAAACAAGGTCGGCTGTGGAAATCCCGCGTAGGAGGTTAAAGAGAATCCAAACTGCTGACAAAACTAAAGCCACGACATCAAGGGCGATGATCGTTTTTCGAAACATTTAGAATAGACCAACAATCTTTAATATCAGTAAAATCATCGCGATGACTCCCAAGATGCTAGCAGAAATAGCGATGTAATCAATAAAATCAAATTTGCTGTTGTGAGCAACTTCCATACCCTGTCCTACCATTTCCTACTTTAAATACTTTACGGCAAAATATAATAAAGGCATTTGATATTCGTCCAAATGCCTTTAGATATAGTTCGGGCAAGACAATAGTAATCTACGGATATTTATTGCCCTCACTATAGTTCATCGTGCAGATCGTGCCGTTTTCTGAGGGGAGATATAACCTTCAAGAAAATGAGGGATGTACTGCTTTGAGTTCATCCCATCATCAACAGCAACACCATAATGCCAATTCCCAGTAACAGCGCAGCAAAATGGGACAGCGATTCCATCCAACCGGCTTCTTTATGCAATTCTGGGATCAGATTGGAACCGGCAATATAAAGGAAGCCTCCAGCGGTGAAAGGAAGAAGAATATTTAAAAAAGTGGATGAACGATGTCCAATTGCTAATCCTACCAGTGCGCCAACAATCGCCGTCAGTGCGGACAAAAAATTAAATAATAAAGCTTTCTTGACAGACATACCGGAATACAACAATACACCAAAATCACCTAATTCCTGGGGGATTTCATGAAAGATAACCGCGATGGTGGTGGCAATGCCAATGGGCATACTTACCAGATAACTTCCGGCGATGACCAGTCCATCAATGAAGTTATGCAAACCGTCGCCCAAGAGGTTCATGATACCCAGATAATAGGCATGATGATGAGTTGACTTTTGCGCTTCCGGGATATCATGATGGTGCATATGGACAAATTTCTCTAAGACGAAAAAGAGCATAATGCCGCCTAAGACTGACAATGAGACCAGCAGTGTGAAGCCTTCAGCTTTGACCGTTTCCGGCAAAAGATGAATGAAGACATCGCCAAACAGGCTTCCCGCCGAGAGACTTACAAGGAAGAGCAAATATTTGGAGACACTTTTGCTTTTCATAAACAGCGTTGCAGCACCGATAAAAGAAAGTAAGGAGACGATCACCACACTGATAAGAGTGTAAATTGTTGGCAGCATAATCCTGTTACAAGTGCTTCATTTAAATACTTTACGTGGAGTCAACGTTTTTTCAATGAGCGAGGTCTTGGTAGCTAGCCCGTTTCATTCGGAATGAACATGTTTTTAACGACCATCGTCGCATAACTCCCTTTCGGCAACGAGAAACAAAATTTAATTTTTTGTTTTCCCTGATTAAGCTCGTCCGGCTCTGCACTGTTGATCTTCAAATCATCTACTTTCACTACGATTTTCCGCATCTCCCCTTCCAGTGTCAGCGCAGGAATCTGCTTGATGATAAAATCAGAATAATCCACTTTTTCCCGTTTCATGATTGAAGTGATAATTTCTGCCACGCTCCCTTGTTCCAATTCTTTGCTGGCAAAACCAATTAAAGGAATTTCAAAGTCTAAAAATTTTTCAGCCTCGTTCACGAATACCAATTTTCCCTGAGAATAGGTGATCTCTGTCAGCACAGTTCCTGCCTTTCGTAGATATTCCGTCAGTGTTTCATTCCACAGATAACTTTGATAGGCATTAACATACATTCGCAGCAACCGCAGCGGCTGCCGTTTCAGAGAGCCAATAAAATCCTGCGGATGGTGTTGCAGATGATGCTGTAGGGATGAATGGGAAATAAGTGTTGCAGCAGCTTTAAAATCTTTATGAATGATACTCCGGCCGATAGCCACATTGTTTTTACTAAATCTTTGCTCATCGAAATAGTTAGGGATATATCGCACCAGTTCTACTGAAACGCTATCAAGATTTCTCACCACAATTTCAAAATGATTCCCCGCCAGATCACCAAGGGAGATGGGCACCTCACCATACCCGGCGAATTGTATTTCAACTTCAGTTAATTTTACCGCCAGCAACCGCTCTTTCACCACACCCACAACGGAACAAAATTGTATTGTCACGGCCTGCTTGTCTTTACTCCCAGCAAAACCAATTTGCTTTTCTTTGATACCAAGAACTCGAGCTAATTCCGTAACGACATCCAACGTATTGCGGTTTCGTTTGCGGATGGTGAAATAAAGATATTTTCCCTGCAGCTGCAGTGGAACGGAAGAGATCTCTTTCACCACAAAATCTTCTGGCTGCTGCTTAAGGAGGTACATGGGTTTCTCAGGTAGGGGCTATTAATAAAATCTTCCTGTAAATGGGCACAACTAGATGATCAATGGAGCAACAACTAGATCCGAAAAACAATAAGTATTTAAATGGAGATAATGCCGGGAAAAATAATATGGCTCTTGACTATAAAACGATCATTATCGCTAAACCAGAGGTATATGATGGCATCACCAAAGAATCAGCCGTGGCGCTCTTCAAAGCAGATCAAGAAGTCCAGGGTGCAGTGAAAGCAGCTTTAATCGATAGGGGGATACAACAGCTCAAAGAGAGAACGGGGTACACTAATTCGCATCTTCCTTCTAGTTCCCCCGTAGATGCAGAACCATTTTCTTTAGATGGAATTACTTTTAAGCTCTTTACGACGGTACGACGCAATAATCCCCAATATGAGCCGGCCTATGCCAAAATTCAAGGTTTTTTGGAATTATTGGATAAAGATTGGAGAAATGAAGTTAGGAAAGATGGTGTCCGCGGATATCTCAATGAGGCAACCGGCGCTAAAGAACCTTTTGTTCGATGGGATTACCTGCTGTCTAATGTTTATGATTATATTTCCCAAGGGGTAAAATTAGGCGTAGAAAATAAATTTAAAGATGTTATTGCTCCTAACGATTTACAACAATCTCTGGACAGATTGGTTATTCCCGTCGCGGTAATGGAAAATTTTGATATTCAACGTCCAGGAGCGGCTCGTTTGTGGTATCAGGCTTGCCATTTCTATGAAGATGTTGCCAAGAAAACAGTTGAACCGTTCAAGAAAGAATTAGAAGGAAGGGCCGAACGTGCCGGTGAGCTGGAAGAAGAGGAAGAAGTAGTAACACGTCTAGGATTTATAGAACGGATGCCGGCGGCAACCCAAGAGCATTGGGAGCAAGTTGCAGATTATTTGTTTAAAGTCCAGCGTGTTCCTTCACCCAGATCAGAACCAGGAAAAGCACTTAAAAGAATATTTGCCGTTCCTGAAAAAAAAGAAAAAGGAGAATTACCGGTGGTGATTACGGGAGAAAATTATCAGGAGATGTTGAAAGCGTTTAAGCCTAATGTCGCAAAATCATTGCCGCGCTGGAAAGTAATTGAGAACTACATGGGAGAATTAGTAACTTTTTATTATGGCGTTGATACTGATGCCAAGGTCCAGGAACAATTTCCCTTCCTGCCTGAATATCGGGTGGTTAAAGATGATAAGGATCTGTTTGTCCGTGTGCGGGCTGTGCATGCCCGGATGCAGGCGTTGGAGCAAGATTACTCAAAGAACCGGCTGCTTACTCGGCATGACGTAAGGCCGTTGGTGTAGAATTTCAATATTATAATTAATATTACAATAATCATTATTATTGGCTGATCCTCATTATTATTTTCTGTGTAGCTCTCGAAGCTTTACTTCCAGATAGACAATCTTCGTATCTTTGGGATTGTCAAAAAATATTCTTCCCCGACATCTCCTGAAAAAATTAAATGCGGCTCCCTCATTGTTTTTTATTTTTCTTTCCTCCACTTCCTGAGCATTAAACCCTTTCCCCTGCTGTTCTATCCCAATGATAAACCCTTTTTTCCCCAGCCACAGATGAAACTGTGAAGGTGCTTTAAATTCTGAGTAACAGAGGCAGTTGGAGCCTGCTTCATTGAGGAAATATGAAACTTCATCTTCTTGGTTTTCATGCAGCCAGTTATATAAATCAAATTTGCTGGTGAGAATGGTACTGTACTGTTCATTGAGCAGATCAACGATGGCCCATTTAGCCTGACCATAAACCTGC
>JAHFRS010000069.1 GCA_023266155.1 archaeon | reverse complement strand
GAACAATCAGGAAAAGTCTGAAAACAATCAGTATCTGGAATCCAGGGATGGTGGGTAAGATTGCCAAGCAGCAGAAAGAATTGATTGAAAATGCATTGAAGAATCTCAAAACTGGCGGAGAAATGGTCTACTCTACTTGTTCGCTCGAGCCGGAAGAGGATGAGGGAGTTATTGATTTCCTGTTGCAGAAGTTTCCGGAGGCAGAGATTGTTCCTGTAAAATTAGCAGGATTGAAAACTTCTCCTCCCATTCTGGAATTTGAATGTAAAAAGTATCACTCTTCCATCCAACACACTCTTCGCATCTGGCCGCAGGATAATGACACGGAAGGTTTTTTCGTGGCTAAAATTCGGAAAAATTAATATCACGAAAAAACCAACGAACGCAGTGACTCTGGTTTCTTTGTTGCCAAAATAAAGAAGATATAAAGTGCAACAAAGAAACTCACGAACGAAGCGTAGCGAAGTGAGTATGGTTTCTTTGTGGCTAAAATTAAGAAAGTTTAATGTCTTTTGTAAATATCGTCGTGGTGGTCGTAATCAAGAAAGAACAAACAATCCTGCTCTTGATCATACTCAAAAACAAGAACAAATGAGGAAAGAATATGGACTCTTTTCCTATTCTTCAGATCATAACGTAACGGTTTATAATGTTCGGGATGGCCGCTTTCTACAATTTCCCGAATCTTTTTCCAAACAGCTTGATAAGCAACGGGATCTTTCTTCCGGAGCTTACTGAATATTCTCTGTAAGCTTGGAATAACTTCATATTTCATTATCCAGGAACCTCAAGAATTCTTCTTTGCTCTCAAATCTTCTTCCCTGGCCTTTTTCTTTTTCAAGTTCTTTCAGTCGCTGGAGGTATTCTTCCCGCACTTCCGGCTCAACTTCCTCTTTAATCTCTTTGAGCTCGTTTTCGATCGAAATTACTTTTACCTTCAGAAATTCCAAATCCTCATGAATGAGTTCTAAAGTTGCTGTTTCCATAGGTAGTTCAGAGCCAGGCCTACTTTATAAATTTATCTTGGAAAATGTTGGTGGTGGTCGCAGGATAACGAGATGCAAAGGTTCTTTGTGGCAATGATGTGACCGGGAGAATGACCTCTCCAATCTTCCCCAACCATCATATCCCACCAGCTATTTCCCCGCAACATTTTAATACCTACTTTCCCCCACTCAGAGTCAAATGATTCCCTTACCCGATGAAACCAGAAAACTGGTTGAAAAGCAGAGTTCACAGTTCTATAAAGTACTTAAAAATTCGTTGAAGTTAAATGGTGAAAATATCCTGATCATTTGCGACTATGGAAATAAAAATAACCTATTGGCACCGATGATGGCCCATGGCTATCAGCACATCTGTCAGCAAAAAGGACTCAGCACGCAAGTGTTGGTGCAGGATGTCAAGAAAGGATTTATGCAGATGGAAGACCATATCACCCGGGCGCTCTCTACTCTGAATCCTGGCAGTCTGATCATTGTCGCGACGTCCAATAAGATTGGCCGGATCGGCGAAATTAAAAGTTTCCGCAGCTTTTGTAAAGAGCAGGGACATCGTTTCCTTTCCGCAACGGGACTAGGGGATGTGGAATCGGTTCACTTTGACTTGTTTCTGGAAGCGATGAATGTCAATTACCGACGGATGAAAAAAAAAGGGATGGCCATCAAAAAATTATGGGATAAAGCTCAGGAAATCAGGGTCAGGACAGAAGCAGGAACAGATCTTGCGTTTAATGTCGCTGGCATGGATGCCGTCGCCAATGTAGGGGAGTATCATGAGCCAGGAAGTGGTGGAAATATGCCTGCAGGAGAAGTGTACATTCCACCTAAAGGCATGACCGGTGTTAATGGCCAGGTGGTCATTGACGGAAGTATTAAGACGGAAAGGGGCGCTGTGCTGGTGCAAGAGCCACTGTTGATAGTAATAGAACAGGGAAAAGTGGTGAGAATGGAAGGAACTCACGCTGAAATAATGGAACAGACTTTTCAGAAATTTGAAGATCGGGCAAAACATCCGGAACGGATCAGGCTGGTTTCAGAACTGGGTATCGGCATTAACCCAGCCGCGGTGTTGATTGGCTCCACCATTCTTGATGAGAAAGCGTTAGGCACGGCGCATATCGCCTTCGGCAGTAATTATTGGTTTGGCGGTGAAATTAAAACGATTTTTCATGGGGATATGGTCTTTAAAAGCCCTACTTTTTACATTGATGGGAAAAAGATGGAATTGTAAAATAATCCCTAAAGTTTAATAAAGGAATAATCGTCTCAACCAAAGATGAAATTCGCCAGACTTGGAATTCTGATCGGAAGCGTGCTTAACTGTAGCAGGTCTGCACCACAAAAATCAAAAAATACTGAACCTACATCAGAAGCACAAAACAGATCAAAAAGTCTTGATGATCGTTGCACCGAGGATGAAGAATGGGACCAAAAAAGTATGAAAGAGCTCCTGCAGTTGGCAAAAACATCCAAAGTAGTCATGTTTGGCATAGACCATGGAGAAGATGTGGGTGACAGAAGGGATGGTGAATTCGTTGCATCTCTGCTCCCCCAATTTCACGCACAGGGTTTTAGATACTTTGCCGTTGAATGCCCATCATCACTTAATTCTTACACCCAACATTTTGAAGAGGAGGCCAAGAAGGTTTTCGCTGCACATTGGACTGAATTTGGGCCGCCCATAACCAGAGCGAGAGAGCTAGGCATGCGCCTAATCTGTTACGACGTGGAAAAAAATTGGGTTGGAACTTATGGTGAGCGTGAAATAGTAGCATGGGATAACTTACAGAAAAATATTTTTGCATCAGAACCAGATGCAAAAGTAGTGATTTATGCCGGAGCCAAACATCTTCACAAAACACCGGTAGAAGTAAGTTTTCTTGAGCCCGAAGAAGTAAAAACCATTGGTTATTACCTCGAACAACAATTTCCCGGATTGGTCACTACTGTCTATTTACAGCCAGAAAAGTCCAGAGTATCATTTTTCTATGACCTTTCATTTTACCTCAGCAAGCATTGCAGACCTATCTAACACCTTTCCCATTCAAATCAAAAATGGTTTCCGAAAAAAGATTAGAACTGCTCACTCATAGAACAGGTCCAGAAGACCTGCTGCGAAAAGTGGAAGAACATTTTGCGACCATTCCCCGCAGGCAGATCATCAAACAAGCGGCCGAGATTGCCTTAGGGATGTATCGAGGAAGAAATTATCGTACCGGCATTATCCCTGAAGTGGAACGAGAACAATTTCGCATCGGATATCTTCAAGAATTTCAATTTGACCTTCTCGCCTACGAACAAGATCCAGAAGGATATTTGAATCAGAAATGCCCCTTGAACTAACTTACGTATTGTTCATCAGCTGGACAACTGTCTTCTTAATATTTTCCGCCACTTTTAAATCAGATCGTTCCGACGCTCGCTCAGCCATAGCCTGCAGTAATTGATACAATCGTTGGGCACAGTCCTGCTTCGTCTGCTCTGACTGGTTTATGTAAAAGGCGTCCTGATATGCCTGCCGCGCCTGATCCCATTTTTTCTGCTGGACAAATAAATCAGCATCCAGATGCAAGCGGTTAACTTTGTCCTGCCGGCGACGCTCTTCCCGTTCACCTAACGGCGGCGGCAAGTTTGGAATCTGATGGCTGACTCGATTTTTGATTGTCTGTACGGCAAGGTCAAGTTGTTTTGTAGTGAAAGAAGCCATATTTTGTATAAAAATTTTATTCTATTTAAGCTTTTTGCTCTTGCGATCGATTGGCTTCACGTCTTGTCCATTTCTACCCACTGGACACTATTTCGGGAGTGGCTCAATTCAACAAAATAATGAGTAATAGAGCCGCAACGACCTCTTTTTCCCAAGCCACTCCCGCACTGGACAACCCCGGATAGACTATATAAAGCACCTTGACCATTACAATTTCAAAAGAGGTGACCACCATGATTGATATGCAGCCTAAAACCATCCAGCGCCTATTCCAGCAACAGGTACTGAAATTAACGGCCGAAACGGTGATTTCTAAAGAAGACACCTTTGATTTTCAATTGAGTGGGGGGTGGATACCATGAGCATGAAAGAACGAATTATCGGATTATTGAATACCTATGAAGACGGCTATTCCTATGTAAGCAAACAGACGTTAATAGACGAATACTGACCAGTCTACACACCGAAACACCACCTTCCCCCGCGAGGGGCGTAATCTATATATACGTCCCCTCGTCCTCGGGGTTTTGATGGAAGTGCTGACTAAGAATGAATTGCGCCGCCGCTACGACGAAATTCTCACCAAAATACGTAACGGAGCGATTTTTATTCATCCTTCTGATACTATTTACGGATTAGGATGTGATGCACGTAATGAAAGTGCAGTGACTCGGATTCGTAAATTGAAAAAACAATTTCATCAACCGGTATCAATCTGGGTTTCTTCCAAAGAGTGGATTCGTGAGCATTGTCATCTTTCTCCAGAAGCAGAAAAATGGCTGCAGAAATTACCGGGCCCGTATACTTTAATTCTCAAATTAAAAAAGACGGAGAATATTGCCGCTGCCGTAACGTTGAGAACAGGAACTATCGGTATTCGCCTGCCACATCATTGGCTGGGAAAGTTAGTGAGAGATTTAAATTGTCCTCTGGTGACCACGTCAGCGAACCAAACGGGGAAACCTTTCATGACTTGCCTTGAAGATCTTGACCCAGAAATCATAAAAGGGGTAGAATTCCTTATTTATGACGGTGAAAAGAAAGCCCGGCCGTCAACATTGATTAATTTGGTGGAAGGAACGATTCGAGCGAGATAATACTATTGAATGACGTATGTATACTCACTCGCATAAATAATTGAGCAAGCCTGCCGGAAGTACGAGTATTAAATGTATTTCTTGATCTCCAGAAACACTATTTTGCGGAATTGACGAAAGTCACCAAACTCACCAGGCCGAGAACGTTACGAATCTTGAGGAAATTGGTACAGCAGGGAATTCTCGATGTTACACCGGAAGCCAACGTTAAATATTATTCACTCCAAAAAAGGCCATCAGTGTATACAGCCTTGGGCATAGCCGAATATCATCAGACCACACTTTTTTCTGGCCAAAAACAAGACCTTGAACAGAGCCTTAGAAATGCTGAAAGAAAAATATACTGATTATTTGATTGTGCTTATTTTTGGTTCCGTTGTAAAAGGCTATGCTGCCAAAGCTTCCGATATTGATCTTCTACTCATCAAAGAGAATTTTGCAGAAAGTGATATAAAGAAAGTTGAGGATATTGTTGATATAATCAATGGAAGAACGGGCTTGAAAATCAGTCCCTATTTTATGAAAGTGGATGAATTTAAGAAAAAAAATGATTTGGCAGAAGAAGTAATCGCAGATCATATTTTGATAGAGGGGGCAGAATTATTTTATAGGCTGGTTCTGGAAGAAACAGTTAGCAGAAATGACGTTGGATGATGCCAGGAATTTTATTAATAAAGTGGCGGATATACTTGAAAAGTGATTAGTAAGTTTACGCCACAGCAAGCTCGTAGGCCGTTAAACCTTACCCTTTCCCCACTTTTCCTATATTTTCTTGGCAGCAATTTTCCACAAATGTTCAAAATGACTTCGATACGTTTCCGCAATTTGGCTGTTTTTAATCATGACGGCAGTAACGGGAGAGCCCCAGGTGACAATAACGACTTTATCGCCATACATAAACGTATTGGTCGGGTTAAACTGCTTTTCTTCCAAAAATCGATAATGGGTGGTCGGGGCCAATTCCTTATCAAACAAAAACACTCCTTTCCTCTTTATCGTTATTACTCTTTCCTTCATTTTATTTTTCATCAAATCACGAAAATACTGTTTCATGAAAATAGGCATTGTTTCTTGATATTTCTGCTCATCTATCCCGGTTATTAACACTTCTTTCCCGGTTTTAATGATGTCTTTCAGGAAATATTTTAAGCCTTCATTGCCTTTAAAGACTTCCACAAAGGTATCCTCTTTGGGTAGATTAGCCATCGCTTCCAATTCCGGCAACAGAGAATTTACCGCCTCCTCCTGTAATTCCAACTCTTTCCTCTTATCTTCTAAATAGTGGCTGATTTTAACAGGGGGTGTCGCCTGGAAGAATTTCTTGGCTCCCTGATATACATGCGTGACTAATCCTTTATCCATCAATTGCTCAAGCTTGTCATAGACGTGAACACGATAAATGCCGGTTCTTTTGCCGATTTCATAGGCCGTACTGGTTCCGGATTTAAGCAGGTCGAGGTAAATCCTGACTTCGTTTTCAGTTAATCCAATCTTTCGCAGTGCTTCCGTGTTCATGC
>JAHFRS010000173.1 GCA_023266155.1 archaeon | reverse complement strand
TACAAAATAAAGCTAAGTTTTTAAAACAGCTCTATTTTTACATTCTCAGTGCCCCTGTGGCTTAGTAGCTATAGCGGCTGCCTCGTACAATCGGTATAACCATCGATTATTGACAGCAGCAGATCGCGAGTGCAATTCTCGCCAGGGGCTTGTTTTTATTTCAGCTGTTATGTGTCCATAAAAGCCAAAGAATAATCTACCCCGTCCTTCACCATATGATTTATATAGTGCCGCTGATTATTTACAGACCATGAGCATCGTCTTCAAAACGTATAACCGAAAACATCAGCTGCATCTCTATCAAGAAACTTGGGTGTTCTCCAATAAAGCGCAATTAGATGAAGTGTTGGGGATGTTCAACAAGAAAGAACTGCCAAAAGCAGAAGTCAAGCCCGTCAATGAGACGATTGAAGTGACGTTCAATGGTGTGATTATCGATTGCCATGATTTAGCCGACCTAAAAAAGAAGTTTGGGCTGTTGGCAGATCTTAAAGAGAAGTACCAGAAGCAAGTTGTGCCGCAAGTGCAGAAAGGATTGCGCCGGCCAGCGTCCAGACGAAGCTGATTGGAAACTATTTTTTTTGTATTTATTTTGATAATTTTTAGTCTAAACATTTATAAAATATCTCCCACCTGAGCAATTGATGGACGAAGAACTGCCACAACTACTGGAAAAGGCGCAGGCTATCTATCACCAGAATTATCCGGCTGAAACCTGTTTTGAACGCGCAATTTTCTTCAGCTGGGGCTGTACTATCGGCGATTGTACTTTCTGTTATATGAGCACCCAACCTGCCAGCAAAAAACCCAGCGAGACGAAACGCAGCACGGAATCCATCCTCGCTGAATTTATCATCGCCAAGAATTTGGGCTGGGACATCGGTTTTTTTACCGGAGGAATCGGCATCTTTACACCAGCAGAAATCGAATTTTTGTTGAAAGCGGCAATGGAGATTGTGAGAGACAAAATCTGGCTGTCGGTAGGCCCCCTCTCCAAGCCGCTGCTGCAAAAGTATTTGCCCTATATCAAAGGTGTGGTAGGATCGACAGAAACCATGAATCCAGAATTACACAACCTCGTGTGCCCGTCAAAACCGTTGGAACCATATGAGCAGATGTTTGCCGCTGCGAAGGAATTAGGATTACCACGAGCCATGACTTTTATTGTGGGCATGGGAGAAACGAAAGAAGATTTACGATTATTACAGGAATTCATCCAGAAATATGCCATTAACAAGATCCATCTGTATGGATTAGTGCCGCATCCGGGAACGATGTTTGAGAATTCTTCAATTCCGACGAAAGAAGAACAAGGTTGGTGGATTGCTCAGCTCAGAATTTCTTTTCCCCTGTTGGACATTCAGTGTGGAGTGTGGGAAGATCGGATTGAAAATGTTTCTTTTCTATTGAATGCGGGAGCCAATTCCATCTCTAAATTCAGGGCAACAGCATTATTTGGCACGCCATTGGCTCAGGAACTGGAACGACAGGCAGCTCAGGCAGGAAGAACTTTTCGAGGCACGTTAACGGTTCTGCCGGCGGCCAATTGGGATGAGGAAATACGAGCATTGTCGTTCTCTCATGAATTAAAAACAGCAATTCACGAGAAATTATCGGAGTACCTGACCAGAATGCAACGAAATAGGCTCATTCCACTGCAGATAAAATCCTGAGAAGATTCTTTTTCCCTGAGACGATTTTCCTGACCATTGCTCTCTAAACTTCCGTAATACTTCAGCATTATGAAGCACCACTGTCCTTAGGTCGAGCCTCCTCGACGAACCGAAGCTAGCGCGTCGCGGGGGGTTGCCCCATTCGGGGACGCAGCGCCTTCGATGAAGACATCGAGAGGCGAGAAGACAGTGGTGCTTCACGGGAAGCGTGGTGAGCATCTTCGAAATTCTCGTTGTTAAACTCGATAAGTGACATCCCCGGATGGGGCATCCCCCTGTCACTCTCATTTATTTTCCCACAGGAATTTCGACTTTAGGATGCTCACCACGCTTCAGATGACTGAAGTATTACAAACTTCCACAAATTATATAAAGCCTCTTTCTGGCTGGCAGTTATGGAAGAAAATAGTAAATCAAAAGGTGAACAGCACAGTGATAAAGGAATAGAGATTGAAGCTCTGCCGGGAGAACAAACGGAAGGAAAGAAAGTATTGATGCTGCTGGCAGTGGTCGTAGGAATATTTGTTCTTTTTATCGGTGGAATCACGACTTATAATCATTTTACGACTGCTGCTGTTGTTGATGTGGACAAACTGCATCAGGAAAATCTGGCCGGTGATCTCAATAAGGAGGAAGGCTATGTCTATAATGGTTACAGTTTTGTCAAAGCTGATGGTCTTTGGTGGACAGAAATGAATAAGTTCGGCACACGATTGAAAATTCCCCTGCATTTTGGACCTAAGGAACTTGAATCGGTACCGGTCAAGGGCAGCCTTGATCCTCAATTCAATGAAGGTGACCAAATTTTTATTGCCATTGATCCTGACGTCAGGGACAAATATTATACTCTGGCCATTTCTGAACTGAGTTTTAATGTGGTGAAGGGGCTCGATCGTGAACCGGTAGGATCCTGTACCGCTGAAAACTGGGCTTGTGATAACCGCACCATTATCAGCTGCGCTCATAATCCGGAAAAGAAACCGGTGATTGAATTGGTTAATAATGGCACGGCAGGATTAGAATTGGCGGGAACCTGCATTAAAATTACCGGCAGCAAAGAGTATGAGATTGTCAAAGCAACTAATCGATTATTGTATCAGTGGTATG
>JAHFRS010000068.1 GCA_023266155.1 archaeon | reverse complement strand
CACATTCCCCCTTCCCTTCTTAATCTTCTCAATCTTGCCTTTATGTTCTAATTCTGTCACGATCAAGCTCACTTTAGCTTCAGAAAGATACAACATCTCCTTCCGCAATTCTTTCTGGGTAATCCGGCCATCATGTTTCTTGATGATTTCTAAAGCTTTCTCCAGATAGCCTGGCTCTTGAGCCAATTCCCGCTGATGCTGTTCGAGAGTTTTATGCTGCTCTTGGTTGACGCGTTTCCTGAATTTCCATAAAGGACCATATTTCATCCTGGCCCGGATAATGCGATATAAAGCATAGGCAAAAACCAGAGCAAGCCCTATATATTGCCACCATTGCCATCTTGTATTCTCATCAAAAATGTTCTGCTGGGTATCATTCCAAAGATTTTCCTCATCGGTGGAATCGGGAAGAAGGAAGAGATCATAAACATAAGTTCCATCAGTACTTATTTCCAGTTCTTCACTGGTCGTAAGGGCCTCTTTCTGGGCTGTGAGAGTATAGTTACCCGATGGAATCTCAAAGAGGTAGGTGCCATCTCGTGCTAAATAACGTTGTGCAGGAAGGGAATTAATCTCCACCAGGGTATTGGCTGCCGGCTGAAGCTCCCCATTATATATAGTCCCCCGAAGGCTGGCGGCCTGAACTCCTGCCAGGCAGATGAAGAAGACAATCAACAACGCGAGCTTTTTTTTGAGCATTTTATCTTGGAATAGGAGATGAGGCTTAAAAATCTATCGTCAAGAAATAAAGACAAATATTGTTTATTTATTATGAAATAAGTTGTATTTATGTAATATAGGTGATTTTAGCCAATAATCAAGCGTTATAAAGCTTAAATCGTTAATAATCAGCTTATTTATCAGTTTTTAGCAAAGTATCTTTATAAAGATGGTGTTCTTCTGAACCTCTTGAAAATGGCACAAAAAATCTGGATACGCAGGATGTTTAATAGATTTGCAAGACAAAATCACATGGAAAACTACCAAGATCGAATGGAAGCGTTGATAGCTGGGTTATATCAGAAAGCCATCAAAGAGCGGAATGATGGCCATACTGAGAGATGGACTTATTTGCAAACGCAGAACCGGATTGCTGGCGGAAATTCGTTAGAATTAGGTTTCTTCCTTGATGGAGATACTGTCGGATATACTCCCGAAATTGACGTTGTTGATGTCAACTCTGGATTTGTTGACAGATTATGTATGCCAGTTATGCTGGAAAAGCGGTCTTCTCGTCTGATGTTGGGGATAGCTGGCCTGATGCTGGGTGCAGGACTGGGCCTTTGTGCTGCCTGTGTATTCGATAAGCCTGTTTTGAGATTAGAAAACGTTGTCGCCCAGAGAAGTGTTCCCGATTTCACTGATAACTATTCCAATTATAACACGAGATAAACAACTCGAGACACAAATATCACAAATATCAATACATCAACAAAAATCAACAAAACAATGGAGGTGCCACATGGCAACAGTATGCAAGAGAATAGCGGTAATGGCGATATTGGTGATGATGGTGTTAAGTATCTTACCGATCGCGTTAGCTCGTCCGAATCGAGAAGGGATGAAGTCAGAGATTAAAGATATTTTCGAAAGGGAAGTAGCGGTATCGGGAGAAACAATGTCCACGGCTTCCACGACTAATACTTCTGCAGCAGCGACGACAACGACAGAAACATCTTCTGCTATTGAGGTCAAAGAACAAGAGCAGCCAAAACGGCACGGGCTGGAGCGAGCCTTGAAAGAAGTCGAGAAACGTTCGGAAAAAGCTGTTGAAAATATCGAACGGGTTCAGGAAAAAATTAAAGAGAAAAAAGAAAAGTTCATGAAAGCTCAAGAAAAATATGATGAAAAGATGAAACAGTTCCAGGACAAGAAAGAGCAGTTAGCTGGCTTAGAGAAAAAGGCTCAATGTAAAGAAGATAATCAAGCCTGTCAAGAAAAAAAGTTGGCATTGAAGAAAGGTGTTCAGGAGCGACTGGTGCATACCATTGAATTGATTGACAGTTCTCTGGAGAAGCTGCTGTCTAAAGTGGAAGATTCACAGACGTTGACGGAGCAAGAGAAACAGGAAACGATAAGCAGAATCAAAGATTTAGAGATGCAATTGACAGCGAAGAAAGAAAAAATCTTGGCTTTAGGGAACGGCGTTTCCGGCCCGGAACTGAAAGCACAGATTAAAGAGCTGAAAAAATTGTGGCAGGACGTGCAAAAAGAACAACGGCATATCCTTACCAGTTTAATCAGCCACAAGCAGGAAAATGTTGTGGATATCTATGCCCTTTATGGCACAAAGATGGAAGCGCAGATCAATCTTTTAGCCAAGCAAGGCGCGGACGTAGCCAAACTAAACGAAATCCTCGCTACATTTCGGGAAAAAGTGGCGCAGCTGAAAGTAGCATCGGAATCAGCGAGAACGGCGTGGGAAACAGCGAAGTCTCAAGGAACTCCTGAAGCGATGAAAGAAGCTCGTACTGTGCAGAAAAAGTTTCAGGAAATGTCGAAGGCAACCAAAGTCGTGCTGAGAGAGCTGTTGTCAGAGTTCAAGAACGCGCGCAAAGGGCTGAAAGTAAATGGCGAAAATGATGAAACTGAACCGACGGCGACGACCGAGCCGACGCAACCGACGCCAGGAAGTACTGCACCTCTAACGGAGAATACTGCCGTGAGTGTCGGCGGTCAAGGTCAAGCACAGCAACCCACCTCGACCACGGCTGAAGCTACAACAAATGTTTCCGTTAGCGCGGGCAGCAGTGCTGTTGAGCCTACAAGCACTGCACCAGCAACTGCCAGCACTTCATAGGAAGGTTTTTATATTCTTTTATTTTTCTTTTTTTTAAAAGCAGGCTTAGGGAAAGATGAAGTCACGATGTTATTGTTCAATGTTGGAAGGGGTGTCTTTATGAAAAAATATTTTATGATCGTATTGATGTTCAGTGTGGTGATGTTGGTGGCCTGTAAACCTGCCGTTTCATCAAAAGTCTCTTCTCAGGTTGAATCTCCTGTCGGAGCACCAGTGCCCTCAGAAGAAGGAGTCACGCCTGATCTGCAGGAGATTGATCAATTGGACACGCAACTGGACGATTTGAATCAGGTTGATTTGGATCAGTTGGAGAAAATAGATTTAGGGTGAATTGAGGTTTAATTTACTTTTCTTATTCTTGGTGTAGATAATAGTAAACTACGATAATTGATGTGCGATATCTTTCGCAGTTTACTATATCATTGTGATTTACTATAAGAAAAGCGCGGTCGGGAAAGGATAGCTAAAATCAAATCTACTGTGTAAAATCAAAAACTATAAAAAGCCCTGCTTCTTTCCCCCCACAATGATGGGTGTAAAAGCAAAATGCAAGAACTGCGGTAATGATGCGATTGCTGATCAGTTTAAGTTGCATAATGCTCTCAGGATGATGGTCTGCCCTAGCTGTTATAGCGGCAAAGGGCCCAAAGCTAAAGAAGCCACAGAAAATAAGGTTGAAAGTAAGCCTCAGGGTCCGCCTAAACCTGCCGGATGGGATAAAGAAGATGATTATCTGGAACGGATGGTGGCCATTAAAAAAAATCAGAACCAATCATATTTTTCACGTATTGCCGGAACTGACTTTGTCAAATGTACGTGTAGTTCCTGTAAGTATAATTTCAGGTATCATCCCGTCAAGAAAATGCCGCCCGCCTGCCCGTACTGCAATGCGGACATTCCACGATTAAAGATGTCGGAACTAGAGTAAGTATAGTTTTCTTTTGTACTTGATAATTTACTTTTAACTGTGTTGAATTGCTGTGTTGCATAATTGAAGTACAGCCTTGCTATGCCTCGCCATAGAGTTTTATTCGAGCACTAGAACGAGACTTTTTACAGAGCCGATAACCCCATAAACTTTATATTGTCCCCCGTCTTTTATCTTTCTATGACCACCAAAGATTCCGTAAATCGCCTGAATGTGCTTTCAGCGCAAGATTGGCTGAAATTCACGAAGACCTGGTTTGTTCATAATCCCTCTCCGCGAAAGAAAAATGAACTTCTCCACCCCGCGAAATATCCGGAAAACCTGATCGCTGAATTCATCCGTTTTTTCACCAAGCCGGGTGCGTTGGTTTTTGATCCATTCTTGGGAACGGGAAGCACACTGATCGCTTGCCACCAGACGGAAAGAAATGGTGTCGGGATCGAGTTACAGAAAAAATATGTCCAGATTGCCAGGGAGAGAATTACGGCGCTGGAGTCTCAATGGAAATTAACGGCTGAAGGTGGAAAACAAATATGTAAACAGTTGGTGTTGCAGGGAAACAGTATCTGGATTGATAAATTGTGGAAAGAATATTCTTTGCCACAGGTAGATCTTGTGATAACTTCGCCACCCTATGGCCCAATGTTGAATAAAAAAGGCTTGGCGTCACAGAAACGGGAAGAGGAAGGCTTGGATGTACAGTACAGTACTGATCCGGAAGATCTGGGTAATGCTTCTAGCTATGATGAATTTGTGCAACGCTTAATGGATATTTTTGTCCAGATCAAACCGCACATTAAGCCGGATGGATATTTGGTGGTCATTTTGCAGAATTATATGGAGAAAGGCGAGTATAAAACGTTAGCGTGGGATGTGGGGAAAGAATTAGCAAAGCATTTTCAACTTCGTGGCGAAAAAATTTGGTGTCAAGATAACAAAACGTTATATCCCTACGGCTATAAGTATAGTTTTGTGCCTAATGTCCATCATCATTATTGCCTGATTTTAAAACATAAAAATGTCGATAAATAATTCTCGTTGCAAGTATAAACCGTACCTGCTCACCTTCCTGATGGAAGAACTACAAAAAAATAAAACGTAAAATTAAATAGCTTCCTGCTCTTCATTTACAGCATGGACAGGATGATGTCGGTTAACCCGCTGGAAATTAAAGTTGATTTGCTGTGGTATATCGGTAAACAAGTGGAAAAAAAGGGGCGCTGCTCCATGAATGTTTCTTTGGAACTGCCGGATGAAGCTCGTTATTCTGCTTTCCAGTATCTCAAACAACAGGATTTCATTTCTACGGTTGAAGAACGATGTAAAGAAACTCATGATTTACAAGCGGAGTGCAGACTCACGGACCAGGGGAGGAGAGTCTATCAGCAGATTAAGCAAGGCTATCATGCTTTAGTTTCCTCACTGGCATCAGAACTACCTTGATTTTTTACTACGACTTTTTTTTGTATTATTGTTGATACAACATCTCCATTTCTGTAAACCCATGCCGGCCTTTCAGGGGTACAAACAAGAACGGACCCAGAAATTCAAACTCCAGTTTTCCCTGTACGTTGACCCCTTTGACCATAACCTGTCCTGTCAAATCTCCGACAGGGGCGACAATCGTGCCACCTTCTCTTAATTGGCTTAAGAGCGGTTCTGGTATGGCGGGGCAGGCAGCCGTGATAATCATCCGGTCATACGGCGCTTGCTCGGGATAACCTTCACCACCGTCCCCTTCAAGAATGGTGACATGATGAATATTCAGTCGAGCTAGATTTTGTCGTGCTATCTGCACCAGTTCAGGAATGACTTCTAATGAAACTACTTTTCCGTTTTTCCCCACGATGGTAGCCAGCAAGGCAGCTTGATACCCTACTCCTGCACCAACTTCCAAGACTTTTTCTCCAGGTTGCAGTTCTAACGCCTGCATCATCATCATGATCGTGCTGGGCTGAGAAATAGATTGTTGCCGGATCGTAGGCAGGGACCGATCTTCATACGCGAAACGTTGCAGTTGCGGTGGAACAAACATTTCTCTCGGAATCTGGGCAAACGCCAGCAGTAATTCGGGATTAATATTCTTTGTTTTCCAGAAATCAAGTAATTGTGGCTTGGTGGTCATAGGGTTTGAAAGTATCTTTTTCACCTATATATATTCTCCTCTTCATTAAAGTCACGGTTTTGAATATCACCACTAATTTAGCGGTAAAATTTATATAGAATCCCCTTTCTCAGCAAAGATGATGAAACTCATGAGAATGATGGTGTTGTTGATGGTACCATTATTTCTGGTTGGTTGTGTCTCGATGCTCTATCCTGAACCGGCCAGTCCGTCAGAAGAAGCGGTCCAGGAAATTCATGTCCCGATAACAAAAGTATCAACACAGCATCAACAATCGTCTTCTTCCTCCAGCCAGCAAGAATTTCCTCTCCAGATCACGGCAACCGTCACACATCCTGCCCAGATTCTGGGGAAAGCAGGTTTTTCCCCTTCAGAATTCATGATTGAAACTGGTGATTCCGTCACGTGGCGAAATGATGATCCTCAGCGAAAAGTTGCCACTCTGGTCATTCATCAGGAAAACACGCGGCATTTTATCACCAGCCCCACCATTAAATACGGAGAAGAATGGGAAAATGTCTTTACGATGCCGGCTGAGTATAGTTATTGGACGGTAGAGTATGGCGTGAAAGGGAAATT
>JAHFRS010000172.1 GCA_023266155.1 archaeon | reverse complement strand
ACTGCAAGGCTACTGGAACCTGTGACTGAAGTGCTCTTGCCAGATCAGATCAATAGTTTCCTGCAGGCAACCATCAACTATGAAAATTACCCTCACTATGCCTTTACGGGGCAGTTTGTCGCCTGGCTGATACAAAACAGCTACGATGCCGGACATAATGATTTTCATCTGGAGACTAACCATCTAACCACGCCACTGTCGTATCTGGGATCCGTGCTTGATAAGTCGTCTCTTCTTCGAATTACTTCACTGCAACCTTTGCGACTGTTGAAAGGCAGCAAAGAGAGGATGTTGAGAATTGAAATCTTGGGGAACGCGGGCATTTTGCTTGGCAATGATGCAACGCATGTTGCGTATAAGTGCTCAGGCAACGTCGCCACATCTTGTGCTGATAAGGCTACCTATTGCTCTTTTCAGATTGGTGATGAATTAGAAGATATTTCTCGAGCTCTTCATTGTGAATTTGTCATGGGTAGAGTTGGCCTGCATCTGAGTCCTCGCAGTGGCTATGCCTGCAGTTTTAAAACAGCAGACGTGTCAACCTTACGAGCTTTACTGAAGAAAAAAAATGCTGAGAAAAAGGCAAAAGCCTACGAAAGGCTTCAATTTCAAACAGAACAAGTCAGGCTCTCTGGCGATCATAATACTATTTATTTCATCAAAAAAGATGGTACACAAGAATTGGTGTGGACTGACGATGACGAATAAAGAATAACCATGATAAACACTTACGTGAGAAATGACCTGGACAGGATTTTAGAAGGACTTGATCCCTGTTCTGTTGAGGAAAGACGGGAATATAACGTGGAACCAGCCTGTGCTTTGCTTATCCCCAAATATGAACAACTCTGCCGTGTGGAAGACAGAAAAAAATACCTTCAAGAAATGGATGATGTGCTCAGTCCTTTAGAAATAAATAGTTTAGCACAACTGTTATACCATCATACTCCTGTAATGAGATATCAAGGAATGATAGCAGTTTCTACAACCATCAGCCTTTTCCTGACAACATTAATACAAAATAGTTATGATTCTGGATACAATGATTTTATTCTTGATACTGCTGAGTTCCCGAATTATAAAGCAGATTTTGGGATTGGATTACACGGTGTTTCCCAAAAACCGCTTACTTTACTTATCAATGGAGATCTTGGACGTTTATGCTTCGCTATGGCACGTTATGTGAAGGCCACTATTCAAGGATCTGTGGGCCTAGAATGCGGATTTGCCATGAAAAATAGTTCAATACACATTACTGGAGATGCTCAGTATAGCTGTGGTGATAGTTCATCTCATTCTTCATTTCATATAAATAATGGAACCGATTTTACCCTGCGGCATGGTACTAAATTTTCCACATTCTTTGTTAATCAGATAGATGAAGTCTTGACAATTACCCCAATAAAAGTTTATGGTTGTTCGTTCATTTCTCCTGATACAAAAACCATTGAAAAATTCATCCGTGCTGTTCCTTTGGGCAATCGGATCATTTTTCAAGAGGGAGAACATCAGCGAACTCAATGGTGGAACCACTTCGTTGCGAGAATCACAACATGAAAGATATAAAATGCGAATCTGGAAAAAGTTATCTGGAGCCAAGATAATGAATAAGCCCTGGGAAGAGATTGTACAAGAAGAAGCAATTAAAGTGGTGAAACAGCTCTATAACCCGCGTCCCGGCATTGACATTTCTCTGGAAGAAACATTGAAAGAAGTTAATACTGCCTACTGGGACTTTCGCACCAATCGAACATATATGAGCAAAGAATTCCTTAATCAGATGGTGTCCATCGGAGAATTGCCACAGGATGTTGCGTTTCGCGGTATCTATAAGCATGAGTATGGGCATTACTTAATCTATCCACGGGAAGCAAAAGTGCTGATGTTTTATGGCCATCTGGCTAAGCCCAGATTTAAAGAGCATGCGAACGCTATTTTGGGGTATTGGATGGATGTCAAAAATAATCTGGAGCAGATGACTAAGAAAGAAGCAGGAGCTGATGTTCGCGCGATGTATCGCGGGATGAACAAGATCGTGGAAAAAGGCTTTGTGTTTTCAGAAAAGTTGAAACAAAGATTAGCTGCTGCGGACATTGATGCCAAAGAGTTGCAGCGTATCTTATGGGATTACTCAGTGGATAGACTGCTGGTGGGGTTATATCAGCATCATGCTGAGGAGGATATGGGGGTGAAACTCGAGGGCTATCTTAAAGAGAAATTCTACACGGAAACTCTTTTACAGTTGAAAGATCAGCTTACCGGACAGGAAAGGAAACAAGTACATAAGGCAGGATTGTTGACCATTAATTTTGAGATTTCTGGCGGGATTGGCGAACAACTTAATTTTGAGCTGTTTGGCGCGCTGCTGCAGGAGATTCTCAAAAAGCGAGATGAACTGCTTGAACCATTGAGGCAGAAGATGGACAAGTATCTGCTCAAAGAATTGGGGGAGATGACAGAGCCGGTCATTGGTGATGCGCCTGATTTAAACGGTTTCACGCCCCGGCAGATTGAGGAAGGCTTAGATAAAATCATTCGTGAGTATGGGAAGGGGCGTTATGAAAAGATCAAACGCTTTGTGGAAGAGGTGACAGGCAGAAAATATGATTTACCTTCATCGGGAAAATCGTTTGGAGACCGTAGGGGGAAAGGTGCAGGGGTAGGCCAATCCTCCATGAAGTTTTATCACGAGGAAATCCCCTATTACACACGTAAAGCATCAACCTATGGGGTGTATATTTTTCCAAGGCCCATGGCAGTAGATGTCAACAGTGCGTACCCTGAAGGCCGAGATCTCTTTACGCCCAGCGATCCGATGAAGGTGATG
>JAHFRS010000001.1 GCA_023266155.1 archaeon | reverse complement strand
CTAAGCCGAATGTGACGGATGTACGCCCAACATTAAACTCGGCCGCAACGGCCGGTAATGATATTGAAATATCAGCAAACGTCACGGACAATTTGCTGTTGCAAATCAATAGTTCTTTTCCGGTGCAGGTCAATGTCACGTTTCCCAATGGAACTAATTTAACTTTCGCCCTCAGCAATGATACGGCGGGAGCACCAAGTAAGTTTAACCTGACGTTTACAATTCCCAACGCAGCGATGCCTAGTTCTACTGGGTTATATACTGTGACGTTTCTCGCGAACGATAGCCGCAACAATTTAAACTGGACAGAGAAAACTAATTTTACGGTCAGTGCTGCCTCCAGCGATACGACTCCTCCCAACATCACTCAACTACTGCCGGTGGCAAATACTGCATATAATACTTCTATGGCTATCGAAATAGGTGCCAATTATACTGACCCTACTTCTGCTAGCGCCGTACAGGCTAATATCACGTATCCTAATAATAGCATGATTCCATTGACGCTGAGTCTTGCCACTGTGGGAGCCGGATGGCCGGTTAAGTATAATACTTCATTTCAAATTCCTCAACGAAATGGGTTCTATAGCATCACGTTCCAGGCGAGTGATACCAACAATAATTTTAATACGACGGAAAGAACTAATTTTACGGCGGCACTGGCCTGTGGTGAATTGCGCTGGACGGTCAATATGTCACAGAACATCACTTCCACTGCGACTTGTTTTACGGTCAATGCCAGCAATATTGCTTTAGATTGTTTTGGGTATCAGATAAATTATTCAACCGCAGGTACGCTCGGATATGGCATTAATAATACCGGATTTACCAACGTTACCATCAAGAATTGCGTGATTAATGAAGGGACGAGCACGACGAACGGGAAATATGCCATTCTCTGGGATACTGCGGCGACAAATGGCACAATTTACAATAACACGATTATCACGACGGGAACTGCCGGCGCTAACGCCCACAGTGCCATCCGGATCATTGCGGCGTCTGATCGAGCGAACATCTCTCATAATATTATCCAGACACGTGGCGATAATACCAATGGTATCCATTTGTTCCAGTCGGGGAATCATACGGTGTACCAAAACATCATTCAGGTTGCGGGTTCATCAACGATAGGATTATTTGCGGTTGGCATAACCATTGATACTTCCGGCAATAATGTGGTGGAATTAAACAATATTACGACCAGCTCGACCTCTTCACTGGGAATACGTCTCATGAATAGTCTCACGAACGGAACGCAGCTCATCAATAATAATATCTCGACTGGCGGTAACTTTGTAATCTCGGATACGACTGGTCCCGGCTCGGTCAACTCGTTAATCTACAATGACACTTTTGGCCTGATTAACTGGACCTCAGGAAACCTTACAACGAATATGAGTCTCGCCATTACTTCCTCGATTTTTATTGCCAACAGAACTATCGGCGTGATTGACAACAGCAGGATCATGAATCTTAATGGTACGGCAAAAATTCAAATGCGTTGGCTGCCGTATATTATTAATCCACATGTACTGAAAGCCGGCAATCGGTGTGATGGAACTATTTTCTGCAACTTCACGTATGCGGTTTCTACCGGTGTGCTTGATGCTAACGTGAGTTCTTTCAGTAATTATACAACGAATGGAGCGCCTACCCAAAACACGCCGATATTAAACACGACTGATCCCACCACCAATAATACCAATCAGAATCTCACGTTATATCCACAGAATGGTTCTGATGATGACACCGGAACAAATGTTAAGAACATTACCAACTGGCGCATCAATGGGACGTCGCTGACAGCTCTGCTCATGCCTTTTGAAGGTATCAATAGCACCTTCGTGAATAATGCCGTCGATTATTCCGGATACAGCAATAATGGCACGGAGAGTGGAAGTATCGTCTGGAGCGCCACTGCCGGGTATGATGGGCGAGGTGCCTATATTTTTGATGCTTTTGATGATGCCCTTAACATCACTGATGCCAATAGTTTAGATTTAACGACGCCATTTAGCATTGTCTTCTGGCTGAATGCGCGAAATGTGACTCCTGCAAATTTCAGCCCCTTGATGATGAAAGGAGCTGGCCCGACGATGGCGTCATGGAATTATGCGGTAATACTTACAACGAGTAGCTTGATTAATATTACAATCTCTGGTGCCGCTGGCGTGGTCAGCAGCATTAATACTTCTGCGCCCATTATTAATAATACCTGGTATCATGTTGCCGCCGTGTACAATACCACCTTTTTTGGAATTTATATCAACGGCATCCTTAATAGCAGCTTTGCTGCCCCTATCCTTCCGGCATCGAACATAGAACCATTACGAATCGGCGGGTGGAGTGTTCAGGTGTTGAATGGGACCATTGACGATATGGTTATCTATAACCGCTCTTTAACCAGCCAGCAGATTACGGCTTTATATAACAACCGAACCGACTTGATGACGTCGTGGGAACTCAGTTCCGGACAGAACTGGACGGCTGATGTTACTCCTAACGATGGCAGGATGGATGGGACAATATTGAGATCAAATCAAGTGATTGTTACTGCTGTTGCCAGTGGCAATAATCTTCCTACTGCGCCGTTAACGCTCATGCCGGCTAATGGCTCGGGCATTACCAACAGGACTCCTACGTTCACGTGGAATAATGCCACTGATGCCGATGGAAATATCATCTCATATCATCTTCAGGTTGATGACAATATCTTATTCAACAATCCGGAAATTAATATCTCTGCGATTCAGAATACTATTTTTAATTCTGCTAACACTAGCTATTTTTCAGCAGGAGGTGTAGTGGAACTCAATGTGGATACACGATATTACTGGCGGGTGCGTGCCAATGACAGCACGGGGTATGGAGCTTGGTCAGATGGCTCCTCTGCCGATGGATTGAATGATGGCCGGAACCTTTCTAACTTTACTGTTAATTCGTTGTTATCCATCACCATGACCAATAATCTGATTGAATTTGGCACGCTGAGTCAAGGAGTCAATACCAGTACAGTTACGGGCAATCCACGGCCGTTCCGTGCCGAAAATGTGGGCAATATTGATTTTAATGTCAGTATCAACGCCAGCCCCTTCTTTTCTTCCGTGATGTTTAATACCAGTTATTATCAATTTAAAATTCGGGCCAATGAATCTAACGCTTTCAGTGCTGCGCTTTCGACGATCAGTTTTACCAATATGAGCAACAGGACGACGGCTGCCCATGTGGTCAATCTGACCTGGCGCGATGCCCGCAACGATTTTTTAACAGATATCAATATCACTCTGCCGTTTGATGAGCCTTTCGGGCTGAAGGAATCCACCGTCACATTGACGATTACGGCAAATCAATAATAAAAAATAAGTATTTGTTTAGCATCCTAAGGTCGAAATTCCTACGATAAGAAAAATCAGGAGCGTTGCGGGGGGAAGCCCCATCCGGGGACGCAGCTCTTTTGATAATATCATCGAGAATTTCGAAGATGCTAAACAAATACAAAAATAACAGGATACCTGAAAATAAATAAAACCAAATAAAAATGAATCTGAACACAAAAATAATGTGGTGGATAGTAGTACTCATACTCAGTTTTCACGCCGTCATCGGGCTCGGCATCAGTCCGGCCAAAACAACACTTTTTTCTGAAGAAACTACCATCTACAGCGGCAATTTTCTGGTGGTCAATAATGATGCGGAAGATATGGATGTGGGAATTTCCTCCCAAGGCCAGTTGGCACAGTATATCACACTGGAAACAACTCATCTTTCCCTGCATAAAGATGGCGGCATCGGTACGGTCTATTTTACGGTAAAACTTCCCGCGTCATCAGGCTCGTTGCCGCCGGGTGAATCGCTGGGAGCGATTGTCGTTCAGCAGGAGCGAGCCAGCAGCGGAACCGGCGGCAGTGATGTGGGTGGCTCAATTGGCTCTCAGTTAGTCTTGTACCACAAAATCATCGTTCAGGGCCCTTATCCTGAGAAATATGTTGCCGCAAAACTTAATTTTTATGAAAGCGGGCAGAGCATCCGTCTTGTTTCTGAAGTGGAAAATCTCGGGACGAAACCTATCAATGAAGTCAAAACCACGTTTTATGTCAATGACAAAGAACAGAATCCTCAGGTATTAGAGACTGAAAAAACGTCTCTGCAGTCTAAAGAAGATAAACTTCTTGATGCCCACATCGAGAGAAAGTCGTTTGAGCGTGGGGAATTTGGCGTGTTAGCAGTCACAGAATACGATGGGCAGAAGACGGAAGTGGCGAAAAAACTTATTGTGGGGCGGCCGGAAGTGGACATCACCTATTTTGATCCTTATTTTATCGCCCATGAAGTGAATCCATATTCCATCGATCTCCTCAACAAATGGAATACGCTCGTTGAGAATGTCTTTGTGGATGTGGACATCAAGAAAGACGGACAAAAGATCGATAGTTTCCGCACTAAGTCTATTGATATTGGGGCAGAATTGAGCAAGCGCATCAATGATTATTTTGATGCCAAGGATAAAAGTCCCGGAACCTATTCATTTGAGATGGTGGTGAATTTTTTAAATATCTATACAATGGAAACAAAGACGTTTAACAGCGAATTATTATCTCGGAAAGAAACAGAATCCCGGGAAGAAGTTTTAGCCAACGTCAATCGGTCGGCTCTTGCCGGCGAAGCTGCAGCCAGTTCTTCCGGAAATCCATTCCCCACAATGCTCTTGACCATCATTCCTTGGCTGCTGTTAGGTTTAGTTCTGGGAGCAGTGTTGTTCTACATTCTCTGGCGTTATTTCCATCGGAATGAATATGAGGGGGGGAAGGAGAGAGAAGGGATGTTGTGATCTGATAAGAATGATGGTCTCTTGTTGTTTTGGAGAGACTCTCACAAAAGCACCCAAATTACTTCTTCATAGTGAACCTAAATGTTTATATACCTTATGTCCCCTGATAAAGTTTAAAATAGATTGGATTTGAGGGAAGTATTATTTTGGATATTATGCTCTCCCACTGATGATAATTGTGATTTGAAATTGAGATTTGATTGTAATTAGGATCAGTACAAAAGAAGGTTGAATGATGGTCAAACGTTCAAAAGTTTCGCATAGGCACGTGCGAAAAGGTGTTTCATCACAACAGGTGGTTAGTAATACCACTATCTTTATTCTGCTGGCAATTGTTATTGTTGTGAGCGTCATGAGTTTGATGATTTATTTGCGAGCTGCAAACAATGCCCCCTCAGATTTATTCATGAGTCCTGGAAGAAATTCTGGGGATAAAGCTTCAGGGAGCACTCCTCAGGGTGAAGAAACACAAGTTCGGCACACTGCAGAAGTGACGTTAACTATTTTGCCTCCTGAGAAATCTTCATCTTCATCTTCATAGTGTCAGAAGTAGAGTGGGGGAAGAATAGTTAAATGCTTGATATATAATTGATAAAATGCTTGATATAATTTGATATAATTTAGAAAAGAATATAAATGATACGTGTATACTGGTGTATAATAGATGATAGATGTGTATTATAAGATGTGTATTATAAAAAGAAAGCGTAGGTGTACAGATGACTGATATTTCCAATAGAACCATTGTCGCTTTACTGGTGGTAGCATTGATGGTAACGGTCTTGAGCACCATTATCAGCGTCAGTAAATTAAGCCAGTTGGGTGGAAAAAATAATTACTTTCAGATGAAGGTTGATTTGGTCACGGGAGCGCAGGGAGCTGGCTCGAGCAACTTAACGATTACCTCAACAACTTCTCTGACGATTGCCAATGCCTCTATGAATTTTGGCAGCGGGCGAGTTAATAGTTCTTGTGACTGGTGTTGGCTTACGGTTGGTAATGGTTTAAGTTATGTTGGTGGGTATAGTAATGGATCAAACCTGAGTGCGGGTGCTCTGTCTTTGCCTCCGTGTTGTCTTACTTTTACCGTTTTAAGTCAAGGTTTTTTTCTGGAAAATACCGGAAACAATAATGTTTCTGTCGGATATACCTGTGGTGGCGGAACTGGCGGTGCGCCAGGTGTGAACTGCAGCCATACCAACTTTGTGGGTGGAGATAGGTATCCCCTCACCAGCGGATTGGAGATACGGGTACAGTCTGGTCTTACGGAAGGAAATACGGCGTTGTCAGACAGTACCGGGACTGCAGATACTGTGCAATCCTGTACGGGAGGGGGCTCTGCCTTTCGCGGGTGGACAAACTGGAATATCACGAATGCGACGACATATACCGGTAATGCTCAAGGCAGCCCCTATAATGGTCAAGCCAATACGTTTCAGCCATTAATGTCAACAGGTCATTGGCTCTGTGGAAATGCCACTGTATTTCCCTTAGAATCAAATAATAATCGGGATTCGGCAGTTGTCGATATTAATATCACTATTCCTGCTTTAGCAACACCGGGAGCAAAGGGAATTACGTTAGTCTTTAACGCCAGTTCCAGCTAGGGAAAATGGATTGCACGCAAAGTCTTTTTAATTGTCATTTTGATGAGTCCGAGTGAGAA
>JAHFRS010000067.1 GCA_023266155.1 archaeon | reverse complement strand
TGGCCATGAACATTCCCGTGCCTAAAATTACCGTCCATGGTTTCGTCACGGTCAATGGCCAGAAAATGAGCAAAACCAGGGGCACTTTTTTTACGGCAAAAGATTTTCTCAAATTATATCCTGCAGAATCGCTGCGCTTTTTCTATGCCAGCCGGCTGGATCGCACCGTGCAAGATGTGGATTTTAATTTTGAAGAATTTAAAGCACTGAACAATCATGTGCTGATGGGCAATCTGGGAAATTTCTGTTATCGCGTACTCGCCTTTGCACAGAAGAATTATACTAAACTGAAAACGGTGGCCAAGGAGAAAGACCGGGAAAAAGAAGTTATGAACTTAGTACAGGAAGTTCGGCAGAATTATCAGCAACAGGATTTTAAGTCTGCGGTAAGAAATATCCTTAAAATTGCTGATCTTGGCAATGCTTATTTTCAGCAGGCTGAACCATGGAAGAATAAAGAAAACGCCGAACTTCAGGTGGCCTGGTGCGTCAATCTGGCCAGAAATCTGGCAATCATCGTTTCACCGATTCTCCCTGCTGTTGCTCAGAAAGTACTGGATGCTACCGGTGAAAAAAAAGCCGGCGGTGGAAAAAAATCAAAAACAGCTATGGGCCAGCAGGGTTATTCTTGGACCAACCTCTCTTTTTCGTGGAAAGGATCAGTCCAGATTATTGATCATTTAGTGGAAAAAATTGATAAGATCCCAACCTCTCAAACTTTCCCTTTGCGGATGGTGATGGGGAAAATCATCGAAGTCAAAGCTCATCCTGCTGCTGACAAATTATATCTTCTGACAGTGGATCTGGGAAAAGAACTTGGCAGAAAACAGGTGGTGGCCGGGCTAAAGAAATATTGTAGTCCTCAACAGCTTACGAACCGCACCGCTCTTTTTTGCGTCAACATGAAACCAGCTAGGATTCGTGGAGAACAATCTGAAGCGATGATTCTGGTGGCTGATGATGGAGAAAATGTATCACTGCTGGAAGCAGATAAATCGCAGCCGGGACAAGAAGCCAGTTTTAGCGGAATGGAAAATTCTTCCGCCGAAGTGACGTTGGAAGAATTCAAAACTCTGATGATCCTGATTGAAAAGGGAACTGTCGTATTTGAAAACCGGAAACTGGTGGTAGCGAATCAGGCGGTCATCGTTCATGGTGTGAAAGATGGGGGAAAAATCTTTTGATTTCTCTTTCTTTTCTTGGAGAAAGTAAACAATAACCTTTATATATCCTTCTTCTTTCCCCAGAGTAATACTATGAAGCCAAAAAGAGGGGCTGGATTTAGAGGTAGTTCTAGACTTATCCCTCTCAAAAAAAAGAGCAGGAGAATGTTTAATAAGAATGGACAACTTACCATCTTTATCATTATCGGCATCCTGGTGCTTTTTGTTGCCGCCGGAGTGCTTTACTTTACCAAAAGTACGATCATTGAAAAAATCACGGCGGAAGGCGAACCCGTCATTACTGATGTGCCGCAAGCTTTTCAACCATTACAACTTTACACGGAAAACTGCCTGAGCCAGATCGGGAAGAGAGGTTTATTGATTCTGGGCGAACAGGGCGGGTACATTTATCCAGATTTAGTTGGGCAATATTCTTCCACTAATCCTACGGAAGCTGATGGAATTAATCTGGAACCATTGAAAGTTCCTTATTGGCATTACAACACAGAGCCGAATCCCTCCCGAAAAATAACTTTTTCTTCTTTGCAGCCAAAATTGTACGCCAAGGATGATCCCACAATGAGCATTGAAGCGCAACTCAGCCGCTTTGTCAATGAACGAATTGATGCTTGTGTGGATAATTATCAACCATTTACAACCCAGGGATTTACCGTAAAAGTGCTTACTCCGCCGGAAATCAAGACAATTGTGACGGAAAATTCTGTCAATGTCTGGCTGAAACGGGAGGTGGATGCTCAGCAAGGTGAATCAACACATCATTTTGATCAGTTTTATGTCAAGATTCCGCTGCAATTAAAACATTATTATGACGTAGCGCAACAAATCACTCAGGCACAACAAAATTACAGTTATCTAGAACGGCAGGGAATGGAACTTATTTCGGTATATTCTGATGCCTCGCCAACCCAATTTCCGCCAACGTCAGGAGTGACCTATGATTTCTTCTCAACTCTCTCCTGGAATGAGGGCCAGCTGAAACAAAAATTTCAAGGGTTATTAGTATCCTATGTGCCCCTACTTCGTTTTCTCGGGAGTGAGAACTTTTATTATACGATTTACCCTGAAGGGGAGCTGCTGGCACAAAAAGTGGTGGATAATATGGTCTTGCCTTTAACGGGAGCGGAAGATCTTAAAGTTAATTTTGATTATTTTGGCTGGACCCCTTATTTTAAGACCAACAGTGAACAGGGAGTTATTAAGCCGGAAGATGTTTTTGTCAAGTTTGGCGTGTTAAGTTTTGCGCAACAACGCTATGAAACGCATTATGATGCCAGTTATCCGGTGTTAGTAACTCTTGCTGATGAGAACGCGTTAGATGGAGAAGGCTATCACTTTGCGTTTTCGCTGGAATCTAACATCCGTAATAATCAGCCCGCGGTTGCTGCAGAAATTCCCGCTCCCTATCCTCGTCGGATTACGTCGTTAGCCTGTCGTGAAGAACAACGAGACACGAAACCACTTAAAACGGTAGTCGTTGATAGCTTTAGTAAGGAACCAGTAGAATTAGTCAAGATCGGCTTTAGCATCCCTAACCACGCTGATTGCGAAATGGGCCTGACAGATAAAAAAGGTGAGTTTGAAAGTAGTTATCCTTCAGCGTATGGTGGCCGGGTTGATTTTGTCCACGAAGGATATTTAACCAATTTTTATCCCATTGATACCGTCAAGTATCGAGAGCACGGAGCTTTGATCGGCTATGCGGTGGAAGGGGTCACTCCGGAAAAAGTAGTAGTGATGGATAAAATCGTCAAGAAAAAAGTGAAAATCAAGAAAAAAGAATTAAAGAAATGTGTCACTCCGTTAGAACCGCAATATACTTTTTCGCCAATTTCCCTCGGCGTTGTTCCCTATAAAGATATCTCCAACCGAGAAGGCGAACGGCAATGTTTCTTTACAGGAGGAAACCTGGCCTCACTTTCCACTCCCGTGCTGGAAATGAAAGCAAATAACAGTCTCAGCAGCCTCAGCCAATATTATTTCTTTAACCGCGAGAAAGATTTGTCGTCCCATGAGCAAGCAATCATTACTTTGGAACGTGTTGATGATTTTCATCCGGAAACGGTCAGTGAAGAATTTACCGCTCCCATTACGATACAAGGAAATCAGGAAGCAGAGGTAGATCTCGTTCCCGGCAAATATAAAGTGAGCGGCATGGTGACGTTACAACAGCCCGTGCTCATTCCAGCGGAAGAACGTTCTGTTAAGTTTACCTTGTTTACGGTGGACACAGAGGAACACTTTACCATTGACGAAAGCAGGTTAAGCAGTTACGTTACCGGCAATCTGCAGTGGGAGACGCCAGAGACGTATCTGACCATCACGCCGGAACAACTGTATACCGCTCAGGGAATAACGTTTTATGTACTGACACAGGATATTCTAGGCATACCGGAAAAAATAGCCACGAAAACGCATCGCTGTGCCGGCTGGGTTTGTCTGCCGTTGGCCGGGTGTGCCGGTGAAAGTTGTGTTGACGAAAATATCAATATCCCTGCCAGGATCATTGAAGACCTGCAGGTGCCCGGAAAAATCGCGGAAATTTCACAACAGCCTGCTCTGCGCCAGGCGTTAGAACCGAGGTTTACATAGAAATGGAAACGATCAAATACAAAAAAAATTGGTATGATTATTTTATGCTCTTGGAACTCGTGGTCTTTTTAATCCTCTTTATCCTCATTTTAATCAAAGGTGTGTAATATGGCAAACAGCACATTTACCTGGACTCAGGCGGCGAGCATCATCCTATTTATCCTCGCCGTCTATATGATCCTCACGCGACTATTTGGGCATTCCGTGACTGATTTAGCGATCACCGCCGGCTTATTTACCCTGTTATTTATTAACCAGTATCATCTTAATAGGGAGATGGGAGAAATGAAGACAAGTATGAAGTTTAGTTTTACTCACGTTAAAGATGATATTGGTACCATCAAAAATGATCTTATTAGTATCAAAAAAAAATTAAAAGTTTAACATGAATCAACAACGAGGATGGAGTTTCATTGGACTCTTTATCATCGCCTTAGTCATCAGCCTACCTATCTATTCCGCCAATGCGCTGGCAGTTTCGTTGCAAATCACCCAGAATTCCGGACAGGCTGGCCTGCCTCGCTACCTTGATGCGCAAGGTGATGTCTGGACAGTACAGGCTACCATCAATGGTGCTGACAGCCAGACCATCAATCCTGCCGACGTGAAACTGAAAATAGGCAACAATGAAGCGCCTTTCCAATCCTGTAGTGCGGCGCCTTTAGGAGTCGCGTGTGAATATATCAGCCCCTTAGATGGTGTGGCTGAAGGGGAATATGCATTTCAGGTTGTATATCATTTTTTAAACCAATTGGCGGTGCCGGATTCTGTTTCTAATGCCGAGGTGATTAAAGCTGATGGAACAGCTCCCGTGATAACTGGATTAACCGCAAGGCAAAATAATCAGGGGCAGATCTTGATTGATTTTACTGTTAATGATGGTGTCACTGCCAATGTTCCGGCCGTGGGCATCAAAAAGATTGAAATTTTGGATGCCGACAGCAGCAATGTCCTGCAGACGATCATGGTTGGCCAGCCGGACGTGCGGCAGTGGGATTATGGTGATGATGGTGATTTCAATGGTGTAGTGCAGGCATCATTGACGGGAGAAGGATTGCAAAGAATTAAAGTGCGGGCGGAAGACAGGTTAGGCCACCACAGTACCGAGAATCCGATTGTCTCATTCGCTGCTGATTTTGTTCCACCCGTGATTCAGGACCAGATCAATTTCACACACTTTGGCCGATTCATTGGGCAATATTTGGCAACGTCAGATATTCTCGTGAACATTCAAGAAAAGAATCTGCAGGACGTTCATGCCACTTCCCCCCAAACGTCATTAGATGATACTCCCGCCAGCGATTGTGTGGAAGATGCTGAAACAGAAGGACTGTGGCATTGCCGCTGGAATGCTGTAGAAGTCAATCCGGATGCTTCCGTCGCTATAACCATTACCGCAAAAGATCAAGCTGGGAATCACGCCACCAGGACATTAAGCCAGACATTTACGGTTGATGCGTCTGTTCCCACCGTAGAATTCTTTGGCACGCCGCGGCAGTTTGAAGATAAAAGTTTTATCCCCAGCGGAAAACAGCGTATTATTCTTCGTGCCAGTGAATCGGGAGCAGGAATTTCTGCTGACGGCATTCGCGCGAATTTACAGGAGTTAGGAAAGAGCCAGTCGGAACCTCCAACGTCCTGTGAGCAGACGGAATCAACATTTAATTGTTATTGGGAAACCAGTAAAGTGTTTAGTTCTGATGGTAGCCATCGTATCGGCTTATCAAAATTTCAGGATAACGTCGGAAATGAGGGGCTGATGCCGCAGGTGGAATTGTTTGCTGACACTTCGGGGCCTAAGGTTGAGAAATTGGAATTGTTTGGCGTTTCAGAAATTGGCGAGAAAGATTATTTCCAAAGCAACGACCGGATGAAAATCAAATTTAAAGCCTTTGAAAGTACCGGGCTGTACATTTTGCTAAACCTAAATGATGTGGTGAATGATGCCAAAACGCTGTATCCGGCAGATTATCTAGCTCAGGGCTTGCCCAAAGATGCCGGATGGAAAGTCTTTACCGAAACAGATGGCTGTCAACGGGAAGAGAATGGGCGCTGGGCCTGTGAATTGGAAACGGATGCTTTACGAAGCGGTCCTGATAATGTCGATGTGGAAATGAAAATTCAGGACACGGCGGGAAATGATGTTCCTGTGGGAAATTGGCCGGCGTCAGCAAAAAATGTTGATTTAACGACGTCAGCAGAAATAGCTACACTGCGATTTGAATTGAAAGGTGTCGCCGACGAAAATAATCCGGATTATTGGGAAGTGGCCTTTGGTTATCCTCGAGCACAGCTGCCCTTTGTGGATTTAGATACGACAGAATTGACTTATACCCGAATGCCGTTGACCGTCCAGTTGCATAGTGCGAATTCACAGGCGAAAGTGGTGGAGATGAATATCGGCGACTGTGTTCCGACAGCACCGGCAGCAGAAGGAGAAGTTGCCGCTCCCGCTCCAGAATTGAGCAGAACAATTTTGTATGGTGGTTCTTTTTCGGACGGAAATCCTACTCCTTCCGCCACATTGATTATGGAATTTGCGCCATTTAACGGCAGGCAATTGTTTGGCATCAGTAAAGATACGGCCACGAACGGTCAATTTCAGGAAGCTAAGGCAAAATATACCTGCCGGCTGAACATCTATTCTCTTGTAGGAAGAAACGCGATCAGAACAGCTGAAATTCAGGAAGTACGGGTTGAAGTTCCCTTTGCGTTTAGCGTCAATGGGGCGATTGACGAAAATCTGGCCAGCCGCATCAGGAATTTACAGGATA
>JAHFRS010000171.1 GCA_023266155.1 archaeon | reverse complement strand
ATGAAGTAGATTTTATGGTCAGACTCGGGATCTATTCTTTTCAGGAGCGTTTGCAAGGTTGACTCTTGGGTGGTCTTAAATTGACATCTGGTTGCAGCATAAAGCATCATGTGCTCTGAACGCGAAGGGTCTATTAGTCCCAAATCGCCATGAAAAGTAAATATACAGTCCATGGCTTGAAAGCCAACCCAAAGATTATAGACACAATCATCTAAAAATGAAATAGAAAGATGAACCGCAGAATCGGCAATACGATCAACACGTAATCTTCCATTGAGTGAGATGTGCAGATAGCTGCCTGCATTTTCTCGATAACAACCTGTATTTCGCAGACAACTACCTAGATGATTATAACCAATGATATTACCCCAACCGTTAATGTGGGAAAACAATGTTGACTTGAGTTGGTACTCACCCGTATCCCTTTGATAATTATGATAATGAGCTGTATCGAGAAAAAAGTTGTTGTAGCCGGCAAAGTGACTATTTGATAAGAGCTGATTGAGAAATGGAACCAGAAGATAAGAGCTTTTTCTATGATCTTCAAAGATTTCAGCACATTGATAGAATAAACGAATCTCGTCGGGCGTCAGGATATAAGACATTGCATCAATTGGTGGGTTTAAATCTCCGTCAGGCGTATTTGGAGCCGTATTTGAGTCAGTCCAGTAGAAACCAGGAATTTCCAATAATTCTGCATATTTTTCCAGAACTTCACGAACGACACTTTGCTCAGGAATAATTATTTTTCTCTCATCGATATCCTGGGGGGTAAATCCTTCAAAAACCTTCTCCAAATCTTTTCGCACACAAGCTTCATTCATCAGTAATCCCTCACGATCTTCTTTTCATCATCATGCACATAGACAATTCTATTTTTGGATCTAATTTCCTGCTTTGCTTTCTCCAACGTATCAGGATCATATACCCAGAACGTGCAATATTCGGTCATGAGAAAAAAAGAATCAACTTTTTCTTTCAGGATAAAATGAGATCGCCTGGCCCCAACCAGAGGGAATGATGACAGCATGATTCCTGAATCGTAGCCGCCACAGCCGTTTCCAATATTTTTCTCTCCATAAAACAGACACCCCTTAGCTTTTGGTCCAAGACTGTCACCAACCTCATCAAGAAAATGATAAAAAACATTCCAAGAACCAGAACCACACTCTTGCCCAACTTTTCCTTTGAAAGTCACTTTCAATGGTTGCTGCTCAGCTGCCTTTAACTCTAGACCAAGATACATCAAAGCCTGGTCTGGCAAATAAATCTCAAAATTATTAAAACCGCCTTGATAACTTCGCTCCAGCAGTCTGGTCAGAAAAATTCCTGTAATCATCGCATAATCCTGATGATCTTCATACGACATGGTGTGTTTCAGGAACAGATTGATCTCCTGTGGATGAAGGATTTCTGGCATGATTGCCTGTTCCAGCCGCACTTGCTGCCCATGAACTGTAATGAGCGATTTAAGCTCACTCATCTTCCCCCGAGAATTATGCAACGCCTGCTCATAGAGTTTGATGATTTTTCCAAGGTCTTTTGTTTTGACAATCGGTTGTGGTTTTTGCTCTTCAACGTATTCGGGATTAAAACAGTCTAAAATCTTCTCCAAATCTATCTTCGCATACAATTCCATCATCCTTGAAACAACCCCGACTGTACCTTCTTAGGCCCTAGCTTCTTAACCTGTCCGATCGTAAGCTTCATCAAATCTTTGGGATTCTCAATATGCACAATCTGGGTATTAGGCAGCAATAATCCAGACCACTGTTCATATTGCTGAGGATTATTTAGCAGAAAGACCGCATTGCGTGTCACTTTAGATGTGCTATTGATATATTCGACGATTTCAGGAAGATTTACGACATCTCCATCCGTGATGATGATGGAATCCATTTTCTCATACACTTCTTTCACCTTTTGATTTAGACGTACCTCTAAATGTTTATCCCTAAATTCTTTTTGCTCAAACTGCGGTAAACGGGCAACCAGCTCCTCATAATCCTGCTGCGTCGTAAAATACGGCAGCTTTAATTCACGTCCCTGAACCAACCGCTGCATGTACTCTTTCACCTTCTCCACATTCAAGACCGTCCCGCCACCCCAATAGCCACAGAGCATCGAATAAACATCATGCAATTGTCTCGTCGGCTGCAGGCAGGCCATATCCACCGAAAAATTAACGACACCCACTTTCGCGCCATTTCGATAATAATTTCGTGCCAGCACAAATCCTGCTAACACGGCATCAGAACCGTCATCAGGCCCAGTCATTGAACCAGAACTATCGATCCAAATGCTCAGGTCAGGAGTACGATAGCCTGTATCTTTAATTTTTCCCTGCTGCAACAATTTCTTTTTTGTCAGTCCTGGCAACACGTCGCCAAATGTGGAAAAAGGATCCATCACCTTCATCGGATCGCTGGGTGTAAAGAGATCTCGGCCTTCGGGGTACGCGCTATTGACATCTACCGTCATGGGCCTTGGAAAAATATACACTCCATAGGTTGATGCTTTGCGAGTATAATAAGGGATTTCATCATGATGAAAAGTAATAGGGGATTGACCTACCCCTGCACCTTTCCCCCTACGGTCTCCAAACGATTTTCCCGATGAAGGTAAATCATATTTTCTGCCGGTCACCTCTTCCACAAAGCGTTTGATCTTTTCATAGCGCCCCTTCCCATATTCACGAATGATTTTATCTAAGCCTTCCTCAATCTGCCGTGGCGTGAAACCGTTTAAATCAGGCGCATCACCGATAACCGGCTCTGTCATCTCCCCCAATTCTTTGAGCAGATACTTGTCCATCTTCTGCCTCAATGGTTCAAGCAGTTCATCTCGCTTTTTGAGAATCTCCTGCAGCAGCGCGCCAAA
>JAHFRS010000066.1:1383-6603 GCA_023266155.1 archaeon | reverse complement strand
CGCTGGCCTACAGTTATCATTGTAGGTACGTCGGCAGGAACGGTGGCAGCAAGAGCCTTCCCCACCACCGCTTCCCTTACTTCCCCTGGAGCGCCAAATAAGAAACACGAAATCGACCGCCAGAAGCCCGAACAGGGAGCAGTAGTGTCGTCTTGAGCAATAACAAACAGCGAACTAACTACCAGCATCATCAATACTAAGGTCACCGTCTTTTTCATGGTATTCTCACTATTGGTAATTCTTAAACCCTTTTAAACCTTTTCATAGTAACCCGTCTTTTTCGAGCCCATCCGCCGCAGGACTCCTTTCCGTTGTAAGTCAGATAAGTAACGTGTCACCGTCGAACGGGAAAGGCGCAGCGCAAACATGATTCCACTACGGGTCGCTTTCCTGTTCTCTTCAAGATAATGAAGCACCCGTTGTAAAGGCTCAGGTAAAGGCTCAGGTAAAGGCTCAGGTAAAGGCTCAGGTAAAGGCTCAGGTCTCTGGAACACGACCCGGAAGAAGTCGTCAATATCAAATTCTACTTGTAACCCCCGCTCTCGAATGGCTTTCCGGATGCGATTAATCCCGGAACCTATTTTTTCCATTAAATCCAGACGATGAAACAAATCAAAAATTAACGGGTTACGAGGAAGGCTTAAAGTGCCCAGCTTGTTCCGGTCAAACAATAATTTCCCTTTATTCGTTATTTCCACGCGATCATCAAAGATTTCCACAAAAATGCCAAACCGCTCATCAAAATAGTCCCGATGAACCAGAGCATTTACTAAAGCCTCGCGCAGAGCTGCTTCCGGTAATTCAAGCACTTCCTGTCGCGGTCCTGACCCGCTAATAACATATCTCAGGCGAAGATGTTGTTTTAAAAAAGCAAAACTCTGTTCATAATTACGAAGAAGATCGTCGGTGAAATCCTTCCGGTCGAGAACTTCAACACGTTCCCGCCCTTTATATAATACGCCCGTAATCGTATTATGCCGAAAGAAGCGATGGGGGTCTTTTCCAAAGAAGAGAATACCGGTATTATTGATGATGAATTTATTTTTACAGATCAGGCCTAATGAAAGATTTTGCAAAATGGTCTTCACGGCAGCAGTTTTCGTAAGTCCAGCTCTTCGGACAAAAGTATTAAACTTAGTAAAATCAAAATTTTTTGGGAATATAAAAGCTTTATTACCTTGTTCATCGAATCTCACTTTTCCTAATCCCACGACTAATTGAAGGATTTCATCACGAGATAACTTTTGGGAATTGGCCCCCTGGCGGAGATAAAAACCTGAGGAACAGAGATAAGGCTTACTTTCGCCTTCAGGAACTTCTATAACAAGAATTTGTTTTCCCAGGAGAGAAACATTCTGCAGTACGACTTTTATTTTTGGCTCACAGTTATGAGCAAGATCCTGAATCTGTGATTTGAGCGTATTAGTGATTGGTATTCCTTTTACCGCTAATTTATCATCGATACCCAGAACTATTTTTCCACCGACAGAATTCGCAAACGCCACCAGTTCTTTAGCTAAACCCTTTGAATCAAATGATTCTTTAAATTCAATCTTCAATCCTTCCCCTTCCTGCAAAATTGACTTCAAATCTTTTTCATTCATGGAGAATACCTACCCCACCACTCCTTCCCTTCCTTCCCCCGGAGCGCCAAATAAGAAACACGAAATCGACCGCCAGAAGCCCGAACAGGGATCGGATGTATCCTCTTGAGCCGTAACGTAGAGAGAACTGACTACCAGCATCATCAATACCATCAGCACCGTCTTTTTCATGGTTAGATTATTTTTATCCCTGACTTTAGCACTTCCTGAACAATCCCTATCTCTTTTTTCTTTCTCCGGAACTCTTCAGGAGTAAGACAAACGAAATCAACCGGATAGTCTAAACTCCAGCGCAAATAGAGAGGAGGAGCCCGGCGTAATCGTCGTTGACGCTTAAATTTAGGTGAGACAATAAGCAAATCTACGTCGCTATCTCTTCGTGCTGTTCCTGTTGCCCGAGAACCAAACAGGTACAGCGCTTCCAGAGGATAGTCCGGCCAGAGCGAGCGCCCAAATTGTTGCAAAGACCGGGCTAGTGTTGTTTTTTTACCCATCGTAAAATCTCCTGAGTTAACTTTAATATATACTCTGCTTCTTGTTTATTAACTTTACTGGCGGGGAACTCCTTTCCTTCCGGATAGCGAACCTCCACGTAGATGGGACTGAGTTCAGAACATTTTTGAATTATTTCTATAGGGGCAGCGACTTCTTTAGCCAATTTCACTAAGTCGTGAGTCCGTAGCAGCCCTGCTTCTTTTTGCAGATGAATGTATTTCAAAGCTTTTTCTACGGCCTGCTGGCACAACAAAGCACACACATAATAATCCCGAGACAGAAAACTGTTCCTAGCACTGGAAAAATCTCGTGCCGCCTGTCTCCACCACACCTGTAAATCTGGTTTAAGCTTCATTTACCCCACCACTCCTTCCCTTACTTCGCCCGGAGCGCCAAATAAGAAACACGATATTGACTGCCAGAAGCCGGAACAGGAATCAGTTGAAGAAGTGCCGGATGAAGAATCAGAAGTAGTATCTTGAGCCATAACGAAGAGAGAACTAACTACGAATAACATCAATACCATCAGCACCGTCTTTTTCATTCTGTACAGGAAGATAATCTCTTGGTATTTAAATTAGTTTCTTTATTTCCCGCTCCAATTCTTCTTTACTGGGCAAATAGAGCTTGTATTTGGAAACAAATAATTTATTGGAAAGGCCGGATAAAGCAAACTCTACTTGGACTTTGTTCTTTTCGGTACAAAGTATAATCCCTACCGGTTCAGCATCATCTTCTTTGTTGAGTTCCTTACGAACATAATTCAAGTAAAAATTCATCTGTCCGGCATCGTTGTGCTTAAACTTGCCTACTTTAAGATCAATGACAACATAACATTTCAAGTAAATATTATAAAGCAGCAAATCAATGTAAAAATGGTCATTATCGATAGTAAACCTTTTTTGTCTGGCCACAAAACTAAACCCCTGTCCCAGCTCCAGCAAGAATTTTTGCAGGTCATTGAGAATTTCTGTTTCCAGCTGTCGCTCCGTGTATTCTGGTTTTTCTTCTAAATTTAAGAATTCCAGAATATAGGGATCTTTGATTACTTCTTCAATTTTCTGGGGGATTAAGTGTGCCGTTTCCCGAGTAATCAGCCTTTTTTTATGCTTACTTAACAATAATCGTTCGTAATGAAGAGAATACATCTGCCGTTTGAGATTCCGAACACTCAACTGTTCCTGGAGGGCATACTTTTCAAAATAGCGCCTTTTGGTTTCCTCATTGATTTTTATAAGTTCACAGTAATGGGACCAAGTCAATTTAGGAGACACTGTCTCCCATTTTTGATAGGTGAGATAAAATAGTCTCATCCGTCGAAGGTTGCTTTCATCAAATCCTTTTCCGAATTCTTCAGCAAGCTCCTGCGAAATAAAACCCAACAAATTGCGGCCATACTCTGCTCTCCTTCGACCTTGCTGCTCTTCCTCAACTATTTTCTTGCCAATCTCAAAATAGGCTTTCAACATCTCCACATTTACCGACTGGAAAGCGACATATTGAGCATGGTGGATAATGGCTTTTAGCTCACCCAGTAAACTCCCTGATTTAGAAAGAGTTACTGCCATGGCCAGGACTATTCCCCCACCGCTTCCCTTTCCCCCGGAGCGCCAAATAAGAAACACGATATTGACCGCCAGAAGCCCGAACAGGGAGCAGTAGTGTCGTCTTGAGCAATAACGAACAGCGAACCAACTACTATCATCAATAGTACCATCAGCACCGTCTTTTTCATGGTATTTGCTTCAATAACCACCTAATGATTTCCTCAAAGCTTTTATAGTTTTCCCTAAAGTAACGATCATTAACCCTTTCACCATAATAATCTAAACGGTTGCGCAGAAAACTCATCTGAGAGATCAAATTGACCTCCGCCTCTTTTTCCGGATATTCCCGTGAGAAAAAAGTAAATAAGCATTGATGATTTCCTGAGCGCAGGCCCTTCCGCAGCATCAATGCAACTAATAATTCTTTGATAATCTCATAGTAATCATCAAAGATAAAACTTACGTTTTTCTCTGTAACTTTCAAGGTATGCACGAAATCCCAGCGCTCTTGAGCCATCACGACAATGGAATTGATTTTTGCCGGATCAGAGCTCACGGTACGGATAAATTTAGCCCGACACTCCTCCCAAAGCATTAGCTCTCTCATTTTATGGTGAAATACCCCTGCAGTTTTATCCCATTAACAACACTGTTCAACAAGTCTTTAGGGAGTAGCGTAATCTTCGGACGGACAAACAACTGGATTTTATGGCCTAACCTTTTCTCAAACCGGCGTAAATCAAGCGTTTTCTCTCTGGCGCACTCCACAAAAATGTCGATATCGCTTTCCTGAGCTGACTCGCCTTTCCTAAAACTGCCAAACAAGATAATCGCGGAAGCACCAAGTTCTTCTTCCAGATACTCCACCAGGCCCGTTTTGGAAATCTTCTCTGTATAGTAATTCGTCTTCACCACACGGTTACGCCAATTGTCCGCCCACTGATTATTGGAAAGAACAAAGCCTTCTTTTCGAAGCTGAGTTAAATAGTACTGGACAGTGGAACGTTTAATTCCGGTTTTCGTCGTCAGCTCCCGCACGGCAAACGAGACTTGGGGGTGTTCAAAAAAGAACTCCAGGATTATCTGTCTAACTTTCATGGACAACTGTCCAACTTTCTTAGACAAAGATTTATCATTTTTGGACATTAGATTTCACCATCCGGCCACCGCTTCCCTTTCCCTCGGAGCGCCAAATAAGAAACAGGAAAGAGAGCGCCAGAAGCCGGAACAAAGATCAGTAGTGTCATTTTGAGCAATAACAAACAGCGAACCAACTACCATCATCAATAGTACCATCAGCACCGTCTTTTTCATGGTTGTAGGGAAGGAAACAAAAGGTTTATATATATGTTTTCCCTCCAGAGAGGCATGAAAAAGAAAATCTCCCGAAAGGAAACGGATGAATTGTGCCGGCAGATACAGGAATGGCAAAAAGATCCCGAGTTTATCAGAGCAGCCCGTGAATTCATTCGAGCAACCACCTCTTAAATTTTAAGTACCCTAAAAATCCCGGTGTTTTCTGCTGATGAAGCGCATTCACGATTTCGTACGCTTTGAGAGCATTTTCAGTCAGC
>JAHFRS010000066.1:0-1373 GCA_023266155.1 archaeon | reverse complement strand
AGCTCATCATAAATGTGCAAAAGACCAATACGAAGATTCTTTCCAAATAGTTTTGCATCAGCAGGGACATCTCTGAGTTCATTCCGAATAATGGTAAATCCATGTATCACACATCTTTGAGAAATGTTTTCTTTTGTTCTCGCAAAATCGGCATCAAAAATAAGTTCACCATAAATATTAGTATCGAGCAATAAACGCTTCATCTTATTTCACCACACTTTCCCTTACTTCCTCCCGGAGCGCCAAATAAGAAACACGATCTTTTCATATTTTACCCTGTTGTCGTCGGTTGCACGGGCGCTGCCGATTCTGTCACTGGCTGAACGGCAGTTTCTGCCGCAGAAACTTGTGACTGCCGTTGCCCCTGCTGCCCTACTAATTCATCGAGGTTAATATCGTCAACCATGTCACAATATGGTGAACTCTGCAAGCCTGGGCGGTTATCAATCACGGAAAGGATAGAATTGATGATGTCTAAGACTTTATTTAAACCAGTCACGACTTTACATGTCACCAGTTCGGCGCCGGTTGAAGCAGGATGCAGGCACAGGGGAAAACAGCCAAACACTTCCGTCAGTGAAATCAATCCCAATGGCGAGGTGAGAGCATTTCGAATCATGCTGCCAATTTGTCCGAGAAGGCCAAACGGCGGCATAATGTCCAGAGCTGGACCCCAATAAAATTCACACATCTGTAAGTCATACAATTTATCACAGGAATCAATCGTGGCAATGCCTTGGGGAACTTCCCGGGCATAGCAGAACACCCGGCGGCAATGCAATTCCCGCGCCTTGTTTAAGTTATATAATATTCCCGGCACGCACAAGCCCGCCATGGAGACGTACATATTTTCATACAAAGATGTGGCGCCAATACCAGCAGGTCCACGCAAAGAAATTGCATTATATGTATCCAGCACCGTCCGCTGCCATTTTCCATACCAGCTGAAATCAGTTGTTCCCACAGGACTAGGATTACAGTTCAGGATTTGTGTGGGAACTTGAATGTATTTCACAAAACCCCAACTGGCAGTTTGACCGCCCTGCAAACCTAAACAGCTACCTCTTAACGCAGCGCCAAAAGCTCCAAGAGGGCTTTTCTCCGCTGCGCTCGCAATTCCCACCATCTTCCCGGTCACTAAATCCACAACTTGATTTACTGTAATTATAATCTGTAAAATATTAGAAATATAACTCAGCCATTTCAAAATCTTATCCACGTAACTCAACTTATCAGCTAATTGCACCCACCACTTATCCTGTAAATTCCTGATGCGGCTGGCCAGATTTTCGTCAATCGCCCCATTGACGCTAAACGCAAAGGGAACTTCAACCCGTACTTCCTGAATTTCAGCTGTTCTGATCGCGTTTCTT
>JAHFRS010000065.1 GCA_023266155.1 archaeon | reverse complement strand
CTGGCGCACCAATAAAGTCGCTGCTTTATTGTGTGCTTTTCTGGATAAGTTCGTTGTCCAAAGTAAGACTGTTAATCTCAAAGAAAAGCATCAATAAATTCTCATAAACAAAGGTAGTTCTCGGCTCACCTATTTGGCCTAGCCAGCTTTCCACGTACACTTCTAACCAACATTTATAAAACCATACGATTTCCTTGTTTATCATGATAGATGCTGCGGGTGATGTTTTTATCCAACTAGGGCTTGTGGTGATCCTCGCAGCCTTAGCCGCTTTTATTCTCCGCCTGTTGCGCCAGCCACAGATTATCGCTTATGTGCTGGTAGGAATCTTATTATCACCACTATTACATCTTATTACAAACACCAGCGTCATTGCCTCGATGTCCACCATCGGCATTGCGTTCCTATTGTTTCTGGTCGGGCTGGAAATGGATATCAAAGCTCTCAAAAATGTGGCTTTAGTCTCTACTATCGGCGGAGCGATTCAGATTGCCATCCTCTTTGTGTTAGGCTACCTGATAGCGTTATTGCTGGGTTTTCTGAGCATCGAAGCCGCGTATATCGGATTAATGGTTTCTTTCTCTTCCACGATGGTAGTGATGAAACTCTTTTCAGATCAGCGGGAATTAAATACCTTACACGGGCGCATCGCCATCGGCATTCTGCTGCTGGAAGATATTATCGCTATTTTAGCCCTCTCCATCTTAACATCGGTCAATGGCTTTGAGATCAGCCTGTTGGTGATGGCGCTGCTCAAATTCCTGTCATTATTTGCCGTCGCCTTCATTGCCAGTAAGTATCTGTTCCCATCCCTTTTTCGCTTTTGTGCGAAACATCAGGAACTGCTGCTGATCATGTCTCTCGCAGTTTGCTTCCTCTTTTCGTTTGGCTTTTATGCTTTAGGTTTCTCGATCGCCGTGGGCGCCTTCATCGCGGGAGTTTCGTTGGGAAATTTGGATTACAATCTTGAAATCATCGGCAAAGTTAAAAGCCTGCGAGATTTCTTTTCCCTGATTTTTTTTGTGTCGTTAGGAATGGGCCTATCCTTCGCGGCATTGAAAGGGTTGTGGGTGCCTTTAGTAATCCTGTTGGGGTTGGTTTTAATCATCAAGCCGCTGATTACCATGACCATCTGCTCGTTGTTTAAATACACAAAAAAGCCCGCTTTTTATACAGCTTTATCACTGGCACAAATCAGCGAATTTTCGTTAGTAATTGCCGCACAAGGGCTGCTGCTGGGCCATCTCTCTCAGGACTTGTTTTCGTTGATTGTGGTCATTGCGCTCGTGACGATGTCGTTAACCTCTTATTTTATCAAGTATGACTACTGGTTTTACAATCTGCTGCAGAAACCATTGAAACTGTTTGATGCTTTTACAACTCAAGGGATGGAATATCTGCCCTCAGAAGTGAAACCAAAAATTGTGCTGTGTGGGTATAACCGTATCGGCTATAGCATTCTGCAGGGGTTAGAAGATGAACGGAAACGCATCCTCATCGTAGATTTTAATCCGGAAGTGATTTCTGAATTGGTGAAAGAGGGACATCATAGCATTTATGGCGATGTGACGGATGAAGAAATCATGGCACGAATGAACCTTAAACATCTGGAACTGCTGATTTCCACCGTTCCTGATGTCTCTGACAATCTTCTGCTGATTCGCAAAGTGAAAGAGGTCAATCTGAAAGCAAGCGTCATTGTAACGGCCTCAGACATCGATGAAGCATTAAAACTCTATGAACAGGGAGCTGATTATGTAATCCTTCCTCATTTCTTAGGTGGTGAGCATGTGTCAAATATGATCACGAAGTTACGCATCAGCAGGATTCAGCTGCCGGAAGAGAAAAAACGGCATATCAGGCATTTGCATGAACGTATCGGGATGGGGCATGAGCATCCTCAAGGCGAACGGTAAGGAGTTATAGCCTCTGCGGGCAGATGTAATTATTCAGCTTTCTGAAGCGTGGTGAGCATCCTAAAGTCGAAATTCCGTCGTTAAAGATATCGAGAGCGTCGCGGGGGGTTGCCCCCTATGGGGACGCAGCTCCTTCGATGATCATAGCCAGAATTTCGAAGATGCTCACCACGCACGGAAGCGCCCCCGTCTTCTCGGCAAGTAACCTATGCAAGTTACTCAAGTGGGGTACTCACTTCGTTCGACCCCACGACGAATGACATTCCCCGTAGCTTTGCGAGGAACGAGCAAAGTCACGAACGGAACGAAGTGGAGTGACTTGAGGGACAACCCCCTTGTCGGTTCGCATATTTGAATCGAAAAAGCTCGACTTTATGACAGGGGCGCTTCAAGAAGTTGAATAATTACTGGCAGATGATTAATTTAAAAGTTTGGATATGGCATTTTCCTCACCACATAAAAAGTCTCATTCTCAAATTCCAGAATCTCGTACGGATACCCCAATCGCTGACAGAGCCATTCCATCCACCTTCTGCGGGGGGCAGTCATCTTCTTGCCGCTCATCGTTTTGGTCGAAAAGCTCACGACAATGTTGTTGGCCGGGATAGCCTGAATGACTTTTTCGGTGACTTTATGGCCTTTTCCCCGGTCAAGGACATCGGTTATCTTGAACATGAAACAAAGGTCAGCAGGAGGAAGACTGCCAAGAGCTGCAATATCAAGAAGGTTTAAGATTCTGGCTTTTCCCGTAACGGCGTGATGCTGCTGGTGAACGGTGTGGAAATAGCTCTCAACCTGTTTGATTTCTTCTTCATGGACATCGAAAGCAAAATACTGGACTTTGCTCAGCTTCATGAACGGGAAAGAAAAAGGATTAAGGCCGCAGCCAAGGTCAAGAATACTCTCAGGTTTTCCCGTGATGGTGAAGAGCTGCTGATAGAGTTGCCGGTAGAAAGACAATCGTTCCCGCGTGGACGCATGGAGGGAAAGAAATTCTAAAGGAGTTGTAGAAATGGATATTTTCTGTTTCTTGCTGAAGAGGCCCGTCACTCGCCGTAATTGTTCCCGGACACCTTTAACAACGGCCCGACAGGACGCTGAACGAAGATTGAGTGGTTGGAGTGGTGAAAGAAGATGTGGAAGAAGATGTGGATGCGATTTCAGGAAAGTCAAAATCTCAGTACGAACAAAGTCATCACTCATAGTTCTCAGTTCTTTCTTCTGCTTAATGATCCTGGTAAGCGTCTGAAGTGCAGGTTCTGGTACTATCAAAGGAGTACTCATTATCAACATCAGGCACAGAGACTATAAAAACCTTTTTAAACCGTTAGGCTTTGCTCAGGAAGATGAGAGAACAACGGCAGCACCTTCAGGAGTACAGCAGGAAAGCGTGGCGATTTCTCTGGGATGATGATTCCGTCTGGAGTTGGATTGCCAACATCATTATTGCCTTTCTGGTGATTCGTTTTATTGTCTATCCCCTTCTTGGCATCATCCTGGGAACGAGTTTTCCCATTGTCGCCGTCGTCAGCGAAAGTATGGAACATGGACTGCATAATGATTACCTGTGTGGTGAGCAGCTGAACACGTTTAAAGAATCATTTGACAATTATTGGGCTATCTGCGGGAACTGGTATGAACAGAACGGCATCAGCAAAGAACAATTTCAATATTTTCCTTTCCCCCGGGGATTTAACAAAGGAGACGTGATTATTTTATGGCGCGCCGCAGAGAAGAATCTGAAAGTGGGCGATATTCTAGTTTTTCAGGGCAACCGGCCACAGCCGATAATTCATCGTATTGTTAAGGTGAAGAATGAAGGGAGTGTCAAGAAAGACGAGAACGAAAATGCCGGCAATGAACTAACATCCTCTCAGACCCATTACCAAACCAAAGGCGATCACAACAGCAACAGCATTGAAGGCGATTCTGGTGAAACGAATATCAGTCAGCAACGGATTCTGGGAAAGGGATTGCTGCGGGTGCCCTATTTAGGCTGGGTTAAGATTTTGTTTGTGGATGCGGTCAGGCCATTGGGGATTGAGATACAAAGGTAACGTAGAAGACCATAACTATAAACCTGACCATCTCCGACACGCCGGTTTCTACCATTGATATTAGTATCTCAAAGTAGTGATTCCAATAAAAACATTTATAAATAGCCTCTTCTGCGATGCTCTGGGAGGAACTGTATGGCACTTGATCTTCAAATCATCCGTGAAACCCATGAACTTAACACTTTTGTTCATGAGAATGCCAGAGAATATTATCATACCCGGCCTTTAGCACGCGCGACAACGGCCCTGCTTCTGCCGGAACAACAACGGCATCTCTGGGAAGCAGAATACGACCTCAAAGATCTTCTTTTTATTGCCGCCATCACCCACAATTCCGTGCTGCTGACGGGAGGAACGGACGTCGGTAAGACCACCATTGCAAAATTGATGATGAATGGCCTGTTTGGCGAGGAAGAGAAAGGCTGGCATCGCATTGATGTTGATACGGATTTTAGTAAAGAGACGTTGACAGATACAGATTTTAGTGTTCTTACCGATGGCCGGAAAATATCCGAAGGCTTTTACCAGCTGGCACCTTTTCTGAAACTTCCTGGACTTATCACCGATGAAATCAATCGGACTGCCGCGGCGCTCGCCAACAAATTATTACATGTGATTGATAAAGACATCAGCCTTCCTAATGGCCAACGAGCCAAATTAGGTGTTGCCATGAATGGGACAGACACAACGTATCAGTTCCAAATTGCGGCCATCAATGAGGGGAAAGGCTATGGCGGCACGTTTGATATCGATAAAGCCTTACGGCGGCGTACGGTGATTGAAATTCCGACCGATATTTTTACGCTCACGTCGTATGACCGGCTCTGCATCCAAAAACATGGCAAAAAAGAAATTGAATTGAGAAATAGAAAAAATAATATCGAGCAAGTCCTGCGTATCCATCAACAGTTGGAGGAAAACTTGACTTTACATCCTCTGGCGGAAATGTTTGTAGCCTATCTGGAAGCGTTTGATTATTGTAAAAATTCACTGACGGGAGAGAAAACGGGAGTCGCCTCACGCAACGATACGGTTCGTCACATCTGTACCCAACCGGTGCAATTGGGGGGAGGCGCCGTGGCCGGAGGTGGCATCGGCTGTGAATTTTTAAAGATGTTTGACAACGAACTTTGCCCTTATGTTCGCGGCTTGACGCCGGGAGTATCAAAAAATCTGCGTTCAGTGGCGAAAGGTTTCGCTCTTGTGCGGGCAACAAAATTTGTAGAGATGATGGAAGGGTATCTGCACCAGCAATGGGAACAGCCCTTGAGTTATGCCATCAAAGCGCCGGAACAATTTACCGCGTCCCTGCAGAAATATACAGGAGAAACGGCGACGGGAGAAACGTTAATTCATTCTGCTCTTGATAAATATCTTAGCCGTGTCGAAGTGGAAAAAGAAGATATTCAGGCAGCTCTTGGTTTTGTCGGATATTCAAAGATCGGCATCACGTCACTCTGGACGGAGAAACATTATCAGGGCAATAAATTTGAAGCGGTGAGAACGTTTTGTCGGGAAGCGGATACAAAGTTTAAAGAAGGTCTAGAACGTCCAGAACTGCAAAATATTGCTTCATTACTGCAGGGGCAAGGCACGCCCGAAGAACTTGGTAAAGTGAAAGCGTACTGTGATCAGCATAACCCTTGGCTCTGGCGAGTCCTTTCGCCGTACCTCATGAAAGAACAGGCATATGAACAGAGACAACGAGCTTTAGAACTTTATCGGAGCTGACCATGTTTAAAACAGATTTTTCCCGACTGGGAGAATTATGGTATCATGACGTTGGCAGAAAACAACAGGATATTTCCTTCCGAGGATTTTTACATGATGCTGTTTTCACGTATGCGCAACGCTACCTCCAGCCCGGCAACGCCACCGAGGGCATCCATCTGTTTCAATATCCCACTGATTCCTCTTCATCCAGTTTGTCTCTCGCTCTCGCCTCGACTTTGAACAGGCCAGATATTACCGGCATTTTCATGCAAAGCGAAACAGATGCACTGCACAAAATCTTACCTCACCTACGAGGCGAGCTGCATGCCGAGTTTAAAGGAATACCACTGACTGAATTGACATCCTATCTTGATACATCCTATCTTCATGCATCGAAACGCATCGTATCTCAACGTCCTTCCCGCAATGATCAAAGAACTGATACGACGTCATCACAACAACATCATTCTCATCATTCTCATCATTCTTATCATCATCAACAAGCATCGGAACAGGATGAACTTCCAGAATCATACCTCCATGCCCAGAAATTTCATCATCTGACCGGCTCACTGGGATTGACGTTCTCAAAGAACAAAGAAGGAATCACAGAGCTTAAAACCGCGACGCTGCAACAGAAAGTAAGGAAGCGATTATTATGGACACGTTATAAAACTCTGTATGTGGAAGATATTTCTTTGACGGAAGCAGAGCAACAGCTCCTACAACGGGCAGCAGCGATACGAATTGAGAATGCCGGATATGCCCACGATAATGTTGATTACCAGATGATTCTTGAATCATGTAGAATTATTCAGCTACCGCCAGCGCACTATCAGTGGCAGTATAAAGCCACAGGAGTGAACAACCAAAGCCTTCCTGCTCATCTTTTTCCCGCGTGGGAACAATTATTTTCTCTCATTCAGCCTCACTTGAACCATGA
>JAHFRS010000170.1 GCA_023266155.1 archaeon | reverse complement strand
CAAGTCAAATAGTGTAGCGGCATGAAAGTCCTTCCCCCGCTATTTTTTAAACACCGACAAATTTATAAATTCCACCAGTCTGGAACTGCTTTGTAAAATGAAGGTGATGAATTATGTCTGGTTGTGATCATTCGTATCGGTTGTTAGAAAAAGATAAAGGACGTGGTGCTTGGATATTTTACTGTGAAAAATGCTTAGATATTAAAGCAAAAAAAGATGATTATTCACTAAGTTAATGGTATAACTATGGCCCTAGATGCGAGTCAATATCAAAGGGGTATGGAATTAGTTTATAAAAGATATCGTAATAAAGGTTTTACCAATGATCAACTCCTTTTTCTCAAGGACTTTTTAGATGATTTATCTGATGGATTTTCTCAGCTAGAATTAAGAGAAGGAAAGAAACAGCGTCAAGGCCTGGATAAACATGCAGAAACTCAAATTAAAATGGTTAAAGCTTTAAGGATGAATAATCCGCTATGGGATGTCTAACATGGATACTCAAAAATTGTTTTATTTGAAGAAAAGTGAAGTTTACTTTTATGTAGCTAGTGGAGATTTGCCTTTATGTCCAGCGTGCCAGAAAGAAATTGACAAAAATTTAGTTTATCACACGGTTTGGAATAAAAAGGAGGATGACGTGCGAACTTACCATGTTAGTTGCTTTAAAAAGATACATCCCAGAGGATACGTTGATGAATTTAAAACTTGTGTTGTTGTTAATGAAATCCCAGAAGATTCTTTGCCTATTTTTGAGAGAAGACCAAGTTTAATTAATAAAAATGGACTGAATACTTTTAATGTTTCGGAAATTACCAAAGGCTCTGAAGCTCAGATTATTGACAGAACTAGGATTGCGAATGATCCCCATCAGTCTAAAATGTTGGATTTTGAACAAAATCTTGTTGAATTTGAAAAGAGAGAAGAAGAATTGGGAGATTCTTTGTTTATTGTTAATGATAAATTTAAAGATGAATTTCAAATAACGAAAAAAGATAATTTTGATGCCACACCAGAAAATAACGCGAATTTATCTCCCGGGAAAAATCTTAAAGAGAGTGTTGCCAAAGTAATCAATAAACTCGAAGAAAAGAAAAAAACAGTTATAAGAAAGAGATTTTACACTGGAGATCTGCCTAAAGCATTGGATCTGGAGATCTTTATGGGGGTCTTTTTTGAAAATCTCAGAAAATCAGTAATATTGTTGCCGGGACAGGAACCGCTTAAGAAACTATCTTCTGAAAATTCCAAGCCGCTGCTAGAAAATAAAAGTGAAAGCTGAGTCCATTGTAAACCGATCCATGTCCAACCTGCTCTTCCTCGGTCCTCCTGCATCCGGCAAAGGGACACAGGCAAAAAAAGTGTCTTCTCAGTACGGCTGGCCGCATATTTCCACTGGAGATATGTTTAGGGCTGCGTATGCGCAAAGAACAGCACTTGGAAAAGAAGCCCATGACACTTATTGGAGAAAAGGCCTTCTTGTCCCTGATGAAATAACCAATACATTAGCCTTTGAACGCTTAAAGCAAGATGACTGCAAAGAAGGCTACATTCTCGACGGTTATCCTCGCACCTTAGGACAAGCTACGGCGTTAAATCACTTTTTCCTGCAGGGAAAGAAAGAGGGAAGGCAAGGATTAGATGCCGTGATTTTTTTCGATTGCTCGGAAGAGGTGCTTATAGAACGGGCAGCTTCACGACGAGTGTGCAGAGCCTGTGGTGCTATCTACAAATCCGGAACAGCGGTCTGTCAATGTCTGGGCGAGTTATATCAACGTCCTGATGATTATCCAAAGATTGTCAGAGAAAGATTGGGGGAATACATACTTAAAACCTCCTGTCTACTGGAATTCTACCGAAAATTTGGTTTATTGAGGGAAATAGATGCAACTCAAAGTGAGCCGGATGTGTTGAGAGATATTTGTAAATTAATTTGACAAAAAGTATTTGTTGAGCACCTTCGAAATCCTCGCAGTAGTTATCGAGAGAGCTGCTTCCCCGTAGGGGGCATCCCCCGCGCAGCTCTCGACGTGATATCGCAGGATTTCGACCTTATGGTGCTAAACAAATACGACAAAAAGTATTTGCTGAGCATACAAATACATTTTTGCTCCCTATTCCAGCAGATATTCAATTTCTGATGGTTGGTGAGAACTGGAGCCGCGAAGTAAGACCGCTGAAACTTTAATCGTCACTCCGTTAGAAAAAGTATACTTCTCACCTTCATTAATCCATTTACTGCGAAAATCATCCAATTGTAGCTGTACTTGTGATTCCCGCAGGTTATAAATCCGCAAAGTATATTCTACGTTTCCTACTTGAATCGTTTTTCCTGCTCCCGCAGCTAACGTCTGAACATTTGTTGTCGGAGTCGTCGTTTCTGGTATGGTTGAAGTTTCCCTCATCGTGACTGTTTCATTTGGTTGTGGCAAGCATTCCGCATCTGCACAGCCCCAGTCACATTTTACCTGATTCAACCAGGAGCAATCTTCAATCTGGAGGCCTTTGTAATGTTGTCCATTGCACTTAAATCCAGTGGTACAGATGGACGGTTTTCGACATTCATCATCGACACAGCCTAATTTACAGTTTTCCCGTTTTCCTAAGCTGCAATTTTCATCGCGGTAAATTTTAGCGCTGGAACTGAGGCAAACCCAACCGGCAGTACAATTCGTGGCCAGAGTTTCGGGAGTGTGGTTGGCGGGAAGTAGTTTCGTTCCATTCTCTCTGCTCGGAAGTGATACTTCAGTGCTATTCTCTTTCACCGCCAACTCTGTGGTGGGAACTTTTAAGGAGCTGCAGGCGGAGAGGAATAAAGACAGAACCACGAGCAATACCAGAACAATATTTTTGCGGTTCATTATATCTCTCGTAAAATGTTCTGGTTTATATTTCTATCTACACGAAGAAGCTG
>JAHFRS010000169.1 GCA_023266155.1 archaeon | reverse complement strand
TTAGGCAAAGGGATTTTTGCAGCGTCTCTTGCCAAGCTGCTCCAGTTAAAAGGGCTTAACGTCACGATGATGAAGTTTGACGGATACTTAAATGTTGATGCAGGTACATTAAATCCGTATCGTCACGGCGAGGTGTTTGTCCTTGATGATGGCACAGAAAGTGATATGGATTTAGGCACGTACGAGCGATTTCTGGGGATAAAGTTAACAAAAGACAATTATTTGACGGGAGGAAAATTATTTTCACAGATTTTAACGCAGGAGCGGCAAGGAAGCTATCTGGGCAGAGATGTGCAATTTATTCCGCATGTGACAGGAGAAATCAAGCGTTTTATTCGAAATCTTGCGGTAAGATCACAGGCAGATGTGGTCTTTGTTGAAGTCGGTGGAACCGTCGGAGATCTTGAAAATAGTTATTTTATTGAAGGCTTGCGCGAATTGCAGTATGAAGAAGGTAAAGATAATGTCTGCAGTGTTGCCGTGACGTACGTGCTCTCGCCAGAATTTCTAGGAGAGCAAAAAAGCAAAGCAGCACAGCTGGGATTGAAAACGTTGATGGGTTTAGGGGTGCAGCCCGATATTATTGCCTGTCGATGTGATCAGCCCGTGGAACGAAAAGTGCGAGAGAAAATTAGTGTTTCGTCTAATGTACCGGTGCAGCGAGTGGTGAGCGTCCATGATCGCGAGAGCATTTATCTGATCCCTGCCCTACTTGAAAAAGAGCAGCTGGACGAACAGGTGATTGACCTTTTAGGATTACGGCCGAGAGTGCAGCATGATTATGCAGCTAGAAAAGAATGGGATATGTATGTTGAAAAAACCCACCAAAGTAAGAAAGAAATAGTGGTTGGCATGACCGGAAAATATACCGCCTTGCGCGATTCCTATGCCTCAATTATCAAAGCACTCGAACATGCCGGAACACAGCTCGGCGTAAAGGTAAAATTAAAATGGATTGATACCACAGAATTAACGGAGCTTACGATAGAAGAAGAATTACGGGGCGTGCAGGGAGTACTTGTACCAGGAGCATTTGGCAGCAGAGGAGCGGAAGGCAAAATCAAATGCATCAAATACGCACGAGAACGGCAGATCCCTTATTTAGGGTTATGCTACGGCTTTCAAATGGCGCTCGTTGAATTTGCCAGAAATGGTGTAGGATTATCAGAAGCACACAGTACAGAGATTAATCCAACTACCTCTCATCCGGTGATTGATCTTTTGCCAGAGCAGAAAACAATTGGTTCTTTGGGAGGGAATATGCGCCTTGGTGGGCATGATGTGGAGATCAAAGATGGAACGATAGCCGCAGAATTATATAAAACGCTGTTGGTACGGGAACGATTCCGGCATCGCTGGGAATGTAACCCGCAGTACATAAAAATGTTTGAAGAGAAAGGCATCATCTTTTCAGGGAAAGCGCCGGGGCGGGAGATTATGCAAATCTTGGAATTGCCAAAGGAAAAGCATCCCTATTTTGTCGCGGTGCAGTTTCATCCAGAGTTTACATCAACACCACTCGTGCCAAATCCGTTATATCTGGGCTTTGTAAAAGTGGTAACAGAGATGAGAAATAGATAAATAGATAATTTCAAGTCAATCACACACGGCCAGTACACTTTCCACCACGCCAGCATCAGTGGTGATGGGAAACGCACTGGAACTGTCTTTCTCGCCACGACAGCCGTTTCCTGACCTCAAAGGTGGATCAAATAACGAGACGGGCTGAGGTGAACTGAGCAACTGCACGCGCAAATCATAATGCACGCCCCAGATTGTTAACGTACTCTCCAACAACTGTTGAATCTGTTCCCGCAGGAATACACAACTGTGTTGCCCATGACAGCGATACTTTGAATGTCCATCGGGAACAGTATCTAAATTCTTGGCACAATCTTCCAATAAATCTTCCCCCAACTGCGGGTAACCTCCGCCGGCAGAATCCTGCACACAGCCGCTTTCAACGATACTGGTTTTCAATAAAGCTCCGAGCGTACTGTCAGGCAGGCCTTCCCGCTTCAGAGAAACTTTTTTTTCTTTAACATCATGGAGAGCAAATTTTGCCATGAACAACATCCCCAGCGTCAGCAGAATGACGATGATAACTAAACCGATCATTTCCATCTGCCCTTTTTTCACGAGTACACCCCAATTTCTATGTAGCCGAAACTATAGAGCGGCTTCTCATCACCGGCACGATCATCACGTAAACTCACCACGAAAAAAGTAGGAGTATAGCCTTTAAATTCGGCCTTTTTTTTATCATAAATAATCCATTCTTTCGGCTCGGGGTAAAGGCGATGGACCACAATCCTGCCGTAAGAGAACAAATGAAAGTAATAGTCTTCCAAATGCTGCTGAACGACACTATCAAACGACCGCAATTTCATTAAATCCAGGCAATTTTCTTCTTTTTCCGCCTCACCGCGGCTACAGATCAATTCCGGCAGGAATAATACTCTCACCGTCGTATCGAGAGACCGCGCTTCCGTCAATTCCTGGTTTTTTTCTTTAATCGCCCCTTTGGAATATTGATAATAAAAGACGATGCCGAACAGCAACAGCAGGAAAAAAATGAATAAGATGGCAATCGTTTCCGTCATCTGCATCTGTGCTTTTTTGGTCATTGTCGCTCCATGTGAATTATTGATGTGAATTATTGATGTACTTTATTTATGTTCTTCAGGTATTTGTTGAGCACAAGAAATACCCTTTCAGTATAACGCCAAACAGCCTTCATCAATCAGCTCCTGATTGATTTCTCGTACTCGCTGGGCGCTGCTCAGCAGATCAACACAGGCAGCATCCTGAATCAAACAGGCTTTACCCGCATTCTGGTGAGATTGTAACGCTGACTGCAGCAAGGTTAACTGCTGAGAACAGCTATCGGTCAGGCTGTGTTCTGAGGTGTCATAATAT
>JAHFRS010000064.1:4277-6661 GCA_023266155.1 archaeon | reverse complement strand
TGTGGGGATTTTTAGTGTTTGTTGGGAAATTTATTCATTTCACTGCAAGCAGTGGGGTTTTAGACCCAACAAACAAATAAATACAAAAATTCTCATCGCCTTTCTCTTGACATTTTTGTCCCACTTTCTCCCCCAACAATTATAAATCGAAAACTCTTCTATAGTCTCTGAGGAATCTAAATGTCACATGGTCTGCTCACCACATCAGTATATCGTGCAACGCATCGCTGTGGGGTATCAGATGAAGCCATCGTATCAGACAGAAATACGTTATCAGGCTCCTGCAACTTACAACTTTGTAGCACCGCCACAACGCTATGAAAGTCAGACAGAGAAACTGACTCCCGCCACCCAATATAACCCACTTCGACAATATCATCTAAAGTATCAACCACAGGATCAACAGAGCCATCTGGTGCCAAACGTAAAGTCTAGATCAATGTTTGTATCCCCATTACGCGTATCAGAAAAAGTAACGTCTCCAATTAAAGAAAAGGCAGTGGCACACTGGCATGACTATGGGTTACCTCTCTATATTGCAGAAATCAAAGAACCTCCTCAAAACACCATGAAAAGAAAAGAATTACATGAATTGATACAGCGTGAGTTAGAAAGTCTCAGAATTCGTCAAATGGAGGGAACTTTATGTGCAGCATAACTGATGCCGAGCATCATCATAAACTCGCCGCGTTGTGGAGAGCAGAAGATCCAGCAAAAGCGCGCCAGCATTTTCTGGAAGCGGCAAGCATCTTTGTGCTTCAGGCAGAATTATCGCATAATGATCAGCTCTTAAAACAGGCCAATCAGTGTTACGCGGAATCCCAGCTCATTATTGGAAAAAAATCTTCTACGTACTCTAAACAAGAATTAGCGCAGCGTACCATTCAAGAACTGGAGGAATTTACCCCTCGCCATCATCATGATCTGCTCAGTGAAATTAAGAGGGTAATGTAACATGTGCGGTGAAGAACAAATCTTAACATTGGTAGAACTTGGCCAGCGGCAGGAAACAGCCAATCCTGAAGAAGCTGCTAAATCTTATCTTCAGGCAGCAGACTTACTGTTAGAACAATCACAAGCTCGGCCTGAAAGAGAGAATGAATATGTTGCCGTTGCCAATAAGCTCTATCTCAAAGCAAAGAAACTTAAGAATAAAACGATTCCCGGGAATCTGCTGGCCGCAAAAGATAATAAAATCGGCTTCAAGGATATCGGCGGTTTGGAGGAATTAAAAGAAGAAATCAGGTTTAAAATCATTGAACCATTTCGCAATCCTGACTTGTTTCGTTACTATGGTAAACAGGCCGGGGGCGGCATTTTAATGTATGGTCCGCCAGGCTGTGGGAAGAGTTTAATTGCCAAAGCCACGGCCACGGAAGCCAAGGTCAATTTTATCCATGTCAAAGGCTCTGATATTAAAAGTAAATACGTTGGAGAAACGGAAAAAAATATTGCCGACCTGTTTCAGAAAGCGCGGGAAGCGCAGCCCGCCATCATTTTTTTTGATGAATTCGAAGCCTTAGGCGGGGATCGTACGGAAGCAGCGGCACATGAACGCAGTGCCGTCGCCCAATTATTGACAGAGATGGATGGTGTGGATACCCGGAGTCAGCAGATCTTACTGTTGGCGGCAACCAATGAACCGTGGTCAATAGATCCAGCTCTGCGGCGGGAAGGCCGTTTTGGCACCAGCATTTTTATTCCTCCTCCTGATCAGGATGCTCGCAGGGCAATTTTTCAGCTGCACATGAGCAACAAGCCTACGAACCAGTTAGATTATGATTCTTTAGCAGAGGAGACCGCCGGATTATCAGGAGCTGATTTAAAATCCATCTGTGAGATGGCTGCAGATATTCCACTTAAAGAAAGTTTCATCACCAAAAAGCGGCGGGAAATTTGTCGTGAAGATGTGGAAACTGCCATCATGAAAGTGTCTTCTGTCTTGAAACAATGGTTTGCCAAAGCGCAAGAACAGGTTGTCAGAATGAAACTGGAAGAACTGTTTCCTGAATTGATGTTAAATAAAAAGCAGTTGGTGATTATGGCATAACCGGGTACGTGGAAAGCTGGCTTGGCCAAAACCGGTGAACCGAGCACGACTTTAGTTTATGAGGATTAATGAGTGCTTTTCTTCAAGAAAAATAAGCTCTCTTTGGACGATTGACACCTCCAGAAAAGCACGAGGAGAACGGCCTGCCAGCTTTCTACGTACATAACCGGACGAAATATTTAAATAACCACCTTCTTCAATCCCTTTTTATGCCGCGGTGGCATACACAAAGGTGCGCCTTTGGTCGCCACCGGTCGTTCACTCACGTTCACGCCGCGGTGGCACAACCCGGTACTGCGCAAGCCTGGAATGAATTTTCCTGAAATGGTACCAT
>JAHFRS010000064.1:0-4177 GCA_023266155.1 archaeon | reverse complement strand
CGCGGTGGCATACACAAAGGTGCGCCTTTGGTCGCCACCGGTCGTTCACTCACGTTCACGCCGCGGTGGCACAACCCGGTACTGCGCAAGCCTGGAATGAATTTTCCTGAAATGGTACCATAGAGCTTGTTTCCGCAAGGATTTCCCAGTTCAAATATTGGCGCCTGAAACGTAAAGCTTCAAATGTCAATGAGAAAGTCTGGGCCGCGGCGTTTATACTCATGGAAAAACCAAAAATCATCGACAAGAAAACGTTTCAGCGTTTCTCCCAATTACTGGTTCAGCTGAAAACCAAGCCGCAGAATATCTTAATCATTCACGACGTTGATGGCGATGGGATCAGTTCCGGGAAAATTTTGAAAGAAGGCTTAGCGGCGCTGGGAATCAGAGCTAAGTATCGCTTTGCTGCGTATGACCGCACCAATCTGTTTGGCGATTTTATGGTTGAGTTTGTGCAAAAGCGGCATCTTAGCGTGATTTTCACGACCGATCTTAACCTGCTGGCAACGAATTATTTCGCACAAAAGCAGCTGCTGAAAGATAAAATCATCGTGGTTTTCGATCATCATGAAGCCCCAACTGAACTTGATTCTAATATCATTTATTTTCATCCGCAGCTGACCTTTGGATTTAAGGATGCCTCGCAATATTGCACCAGTAAATTAGTCTATGACCTGATGGAAGAATTCACTGATCTTTCAACGCTGAAATGGGTGGCTTCCATTGGCCTCGTTTCTGACAGCAATTACCGCACTTGGGGAGAATTTGTCGATGGAACATTACAAGAATTAAATCTTCCCGTACCAAAAAATCCTTTTGATTCTCAACTGCAAGAAGTGGGAACATTATTGTATTATGGCTTAGCCCTGGATAGGCAAGTCGCCGATAAAGCGATTAAGACTTTTTTTAACGCCAATTCATATCAGGAAGCCATGGCCGGATTGGAAGAATACCGCGTGGTGGAAGAAGAAATTAATTATTTTATAAAGAACTGGAAAAAATTTGCCGATGAAAAAAATGATGTTGTTTTCATTACGATCAAGCCAAAATACAAAATTAATTCTTTGCTGAGTAACAAGATTTCTCCGGACTATCCCACAAAAACCATCATTGTTGCTTCTGAGGGAAAAGCAGAAGAAGGGAAAGAGCCAGAATTCATGGCTATGAGTCTGCGCCGGCAGGACGGTAAACTTAATCTTCCAGCCTTGTTGAAAGAAATTGCCAAGCAACTTCCCGGGACTGTCGGCGGGGGCCATATTCCTGCATCAGGAGCAAAATGCCGTAAGGAAGATTATGAGCAGTTTAAAGAATTGTTCCGAAAGCTGCAGGATCGGCACAGGATAAAATAAGCAAGCATTTGTTGGAGGTATAGATTTAGCTGTTGATAATTTTCAATGACGATGAAACATCTCACCATCCTGAACAAGAATGCCGGAGGCTATACTCTGCAAGAGCAGCGTAAATTACATGAGATTCTACACAAGATTGAGGGGGAAATTCTGGTCACGCCAGATCTCGCAACGCTGGAATACCAGCTCGAAAAACATCAAAATTATCATCCTGACGTGTTAGGTATTGGTGGAGGTGATGGAACAGCATCTCAGACGTTGACGTTAGTTCAAAAAATCTGGGGAACACTGCCACAGTATATTGCTCCTTATGCGTTGGGAACCATGAACAACTGGGCCATACCCAGTGAGGCCAGTGACGGGATCATCGATAAGATCAAGCGCAGCACGGGGTTTGGCGATACCAAAGCGGTGCAGATGGCTCAATACTTACAACGTATCGTGAAAGCCGAAGAAAAACCAGTTACGGAAGAATTAACGTTGTTAGATGTCAATGGCCGGCAGGGGTTTAACCTTGGCTTTGGTCTAGTGCCAAAGTTAGTATGGACATATTATGGCAAGTCAATTACCCAATATCAAGCTTTACAGCAGGAATTAAATCAAAGTACGGCCTCAGACTATGAAAAAATCTTTGCCGGCATTTTTTCCGCGCGGCCCGCAGAGAAAAATTTAATTGATATTGTGACTGCGTCAGAGACGGCGAAAAAGTCTGGGGGAGTTAACGCTGTCAAAGCTGCTATGAGTGCAATAAAAGGAGTTCTGCAACCATCATCAAAGGAATACCATTTCTTCAGTGAACCTTTAGATGCAGAGATTAGCATTGATGGAGAGAACGTTACCCTACCTCATCAGCCGTTAGGAATTTATGTTGCTTCGTACGAGCAATCGAATATCGGGTTACCTTGGCTTTGTCCCTATCCCTCGCCGGAAGCACGGGAAATTCCTGAAAAAATGCAGGTAGTGATACCATATGGCCAACCTCTCGATATCGTTACGAGTATTCCTAATATCTTTCGTAGCCAGCACATTAAAAACACTCGTTACTATCATGCCAGCGAATTACGGCTGCGGTCTAATACTCCCCTTATTGGTGAAGTGGATGCAGATTTTATTTTTGGCCGAGAGATAGTGATAAAATCAGGTCAAACGGTTCACTGCCTTTCGCTGAAGAAGACGTGATGGAAATAAGTATTTGTTGACATAAGCCAGCTCAATTTTCTGTGTTTATTTCTTCTTCCCGCCCGGCGCTTCTTCCTTCTTGTCTGGGGGAGCCAATTCATCCATGATCTTCTTGGGAATGCCAACAGCTTCCATCGCTGTTCTAATCTTTTTCTTCTCCTGCCCTTCCATTTCTTTGAGAATCTGCTTAGCTTTCGTTTCAAACTCAACTCTTCGGCGTTCAATTTCTTCCTGCAGGCGTTTACGCTCTTCAATAACCTGAGCTTTCTCTGCCGCCGTCAATTCGGTCTTGCCAGACTTGATTTCAGTATCAAATTTGCCTGCTTCAACCGCTCGCAGGGCTTCACGGCCAGGCAGGCCTTCTACCAGTATACCCATAGAATGGCATGTGCCGATGATCTCTTTAACTTTGTTTTTTAAATCCCTTCCCAAAAGGGCGTCCTCTTTCATTTTGGCAATCTTAATAATTTGTTCAATAAGCAAATCAGCCACCTTTTCTGTGAGTGGGTTACTGGCACCTTTTTCCACTCCTGCTTCTTTCTTGATTAGTGCGGAGGCTGGCGGTGTACCTACCTCAATGACAAAAGTTTTAGAAACAGTATCAGCAATGACTTTTACCGGCACCTGCATCCCGGACATCTCTATCGTTTTCTTGTTAATTTCCGCAACGACTTGGCCGATATTCAGGCCTAAGGGGCCTAACGCAGGACCTAAAGGTGGAGCAGCAGTCGCCTTACCCCCTTCAATTAACGCTTCAACCGTTTGTTTGGCCATCGATGTTAACCAAAAAAAGCCGCTTATTTAAAAACTATTCTGTTTTAGGTATGTGGAAAGCTGGCGGGCTGTTCGCCTTAGGGCGTGAATTGAAGAATTTTTTCCAGCCTGGTTGCTGGCAGTGGTACTTCAGGATTAAGGTATAATTCCTTTGCTCCCGCCAGAAGCTCTTCCCCTGTCCGGAAATGCAGGTCATTGACATCATAAGACTGAAGCAGTTTAACCAAAATTGTGGAGTGGAACGATTTCTCGCAGATCTCTACTGGTGTGAAAAAAGAATCAATCCTTTTTTTATATAATAACTGATCTCCGACCTGTAATTTCGGTAAGACACCAAAGTATAATTGCTGTGGTTCTTTCATATAAAGAGAACTGCCGGAAACGTCTTTTTTAAGCATTATGGCACTAAAGTAGAGAAAAGAAAGACTTTGATTAGTCTTTGAATTCCCAGAAGTAATACTTCAGCATTATGAAGCACCACTGTCTTTAGGTCGAGCCTCTTCGACGTTTACATTGGACCGACAAGGGGGACTTGCCCCCTACGGGGAACGTCGGTTCTCAAAATACAGAAGCGAAGGCGAGAAGACAGTGGTGCTTCACGTGAAGCGTGGTGAGCATCTTCGAAATTCTTGATATGACCATCGAAGGAGCTGCGTTCCCGTAGGGAGCGACCCCTCGCGACGCTCTCGATACTTTTATCGACGGAATTTCGACTTTATGATGCTCACCACGCTTCAGATGGCTGAAATATTACTCCCAGAAGAAACATTTATCTACTTTCAAAAAATCTCTTTCACTATGCCTAAAGTCCTGCTCCTGATCCTCGACGGCTGTGGTTTCAGGAAAGAAAAAAAAGGGAATGCCATTCAATTAGC